>JAPLCW010000109.1 GCA_026392015.1 Candidatus Auribacterota bacterium
CTCTCAGCAATGCCATGATTTTCCATTCTTCCACGATTTGGAAAGGAGTGCCTGTCTCCCGCACGCAAGGACTGCCAGGCCTGAAATCGGCAAGATTATCAAAAACCATAATTTGATCTGGGGGGAGAACGTAGGGTGGATCAATCTCGGTGCAACACACGCCGAGGCGAAGATCGGCTCAAATATACTGGCGGGCTGGGTATGGATCAAGAACTGCGGATGGGTGTGCCTTGGTGAAGGGCATCCCCTGAACGGGGAACGATATTCCAACCGGGGCTCCTGTGACTGGGGGGTCAACAATGATGGGCGGGGCAGGTTGTCGGGGTTTGCCTGGGCAGAAGTCACGGGCTGGATTAATTTCCAGACCAGTCATTCTCGTGTGTACATGGATGAGATCGGCCAGTTTTACGGCTATGCGTGGGGAGAGAATGTGGGGTGGATGCATTTCGGGCCGGGGAGTAGGGTTCAGTATCTGGCAAAGGCCGATGCCGGTCCCTGGAAAGAGATCGGGCTGGAATCAGAGGGTAGATTCGCCGGCGGACCGGATGATTCTGAGATATGTAGTGCGTATATTCAAGCAATAGCCCTCAATAATTATGAAAGACATGACGATGATGCAGATTCAATCTGTGAACTCAGGTTGGGAAGAGATAATTCTTGTGCATGTATCCGGTGTTGCGATACGCCGGTGTATATGAACAGTCTCGCCAAATTAGCTCCCATTCGCGCCCCTCCGGTGATTGCTTAACCCATCACTGTTGCAGGTCCCGTCACGGCGGGACATGGCAATCTCGCGTGTAGCAATTTTAAGACGAATCAAGAAAGGATAGGCACCAAAATGAAAAAACTAATCACTATAGCTCTGAGCGTGTTGTTCGCGGTTGGTCTGTCTGGTTTGGCGGTAGCGGGGAGCCTTGATTCCCCAGGGGCACCTTCGGCGGGGAGCGGGATGTACACGCTCCAGAACCTGTATGATTACCTGACGAGCGGCATGGCGCTCACGGTGCAGACAAGTTTCCAGGAGCCTACCTCGGGTCCCGGGTCAACAATGAAGACGACGAGGCAGATCGGGGATGACATTAAATCCCTATTTGACCTCTGTGCAACAACGACTGCCGCAAGTGTGGAATCGGGGAAGCCATTTTTCTGCACACAGGCAGGGAGCTGGGGAATTCAGACGGGAATAGCGCAATTAATGCCGACACCGACAGCAACCCCAACCCAAACTCCAACTCTAACCCCAACCCCAGGTGTTGCGGCTTCCGGAGGAACAATTACTTATTCTGGAGGCTATAAAATCCATACCTTTATCGCAAATGACACATTTTCTGTGACATCAGGCGGTAATGTCGAAGTCCTTGTAGTCGCCGGTGGTGGCGGCGGTGGTCTTAGCGATGGTGCGCATGGTGCAGGCGGAGCAGGTGGTTTGATTTATCATCCATCGTTTGCCGTATCTGCTCAAAATTATTTTGTCACTGTTGGTAGTGGTGGCGAGGGAAGAACTACTATAGGAACAGGGAATAATGGTTCCAATTCGATATTTGGTTCTTTGACTGCTATAGGCGGCGGCGGTGGTAATGGTGGCGCAGGGGCACCATCACAGAATGGAGCATCTGGTGGTTCCGGCGGTGGTGGCGGATATGGCGAGAGACCAGGGGGGTCGGGAACACAGCCGTCACAGAGTGGTGATAGTGGTACTTATGGATTTGGAAATGCTGGCGGAACCGGTGCAATACAATCGGGACAACACGGTCCCGGCGGCGGCGGTGGCGCAGGCGGCGCCGGCAGTAATGGTACTACTTCCAATGGGGGAAACGGTGGTACAGGAAAATATTTTGCACAATTTGCCTCTGTCGGAGGAAGTCCCGCAGGATGGTTTGCCGGCGGTGGAGGGGGCGGTGTGCAGACTGATCCTGGCGCAGGCGGCACCGGCGGTCTTGGCGGTGGCGGCAATGGTGGTGGAGATACGGGAAACCCTGGTGTTTCAAATACTGGAGGGGGTGCTGGTGGTGGTAGGAATAATGGCACCTTTTTTAGCTCATCAGGCGGTTCCGGCATAGTCATCGTGAGGTATCTAAATCAGTAGAATCCCGGGGACACGGATTTCGCATCAGGAAAACTTCAGGGTCAAACCTCGGTTGCGGCCGGGCAAGGTCATGAAATCGAGCTCCGATAGGATCGGAGCCCGAGTAACTGCTAGCCACGGGTGCGGTATCCACCTTGCAGGCAGTGCAGCAGTGTGCTGCCTGATGCGTAGGCAGGAAAGGTGGTGAAGTGTAAGGCCGCACTACCTGAAGGCACTGAGTCCCGAAAAGACCCTTGTTGGAACGGGCCGATGGCATCATGGTGTCCAGCAGGCAAATGAACTTCAACTCCTTCGGTTGAATTAATTCGGATGAAATCCCGATGGATTCGCCCGGAGATAGTTTATCCGTTCGCTCAAGGATTACGGGATGTCTCAAAGCGTCGGCCTATGCATGCCTCACCTAAAGCTGGCAAGTTGCAGGTTTGTCTTTGGGGCTGGGCGTGGATGGATGGCAACGCAGGGGACATTTCTATGTCGTTTCTTGGGAGACATTATTATTATGATATGACAAGAGTTGTAAACAAAGTTTACACTTTTAATGTTCGGAGATGTAAAAAAAGTATGCAAAGCGGGTTTTTTAGGATTCATTGTAATCCGTCATCCAGACATGGATCGGTGTAACTATTTCGCCTCCAGAGCATTAAGAATATTATTTTCTCATGCGGTAAAAATTGCAAATTGGCATGAAATGTGCTACCTTGAACAAATACCCAATTGATTATCTATGGGCTCTGATCTTGCAGAGTTAATAGATTAAAAAGAAACTCGAATATATTAGCCTGTTGGACTTGGTTGAAAGACTTTGGGTGGATCTGCAGTAGTGCCGAGAATCCTCTAAAAGGGATGATCTGTTCCCGCAGAAGCAGTTATGAACGGGAGGTCTACAAGCACGTCTAGGCAATCCCGGCATTCTGAAAAGCTGGTTTGATAGATAGGGCAGCAGAAGGCTGTAATAACAGAAAGGGGATGTGAAAGATGAGAAGGTTGATGATGGAGGTTTTAGGTCTGATATGTGCGGCAGGCCTGGCGGGTATGGCCATGGCGGGGAGCCTTGACTCTCCGGGGGTTCCGTCGGCGGGGAGCGGGATGTATTCGATCGAACAAACCTATGATTACCTTAATTCCGGAACGGTGGCGCCGACTCCCGGCCCATTCCAGGAACCAAGCACTGCCCCCGGCTCGACTATGAAGACAATGAGGCAACTATACGACGACATGAAAACGAAGCTTGACCAGTGCAATACGACGACTGCCGATAATGTTGAACAGGGCAAGCCGTTCTTCTCCACTCAACCGGGAAACTGGGGAGTGCAGACGGGAACATTAAGTACGCTGCCGAGACCGACAGCAACACCGACGATAACAGCGACACCGACGGTGACATCAACAGCAACAGAAACACCAATTTCCGCATCCTGTAAAGCTATTAAAACGGCAGTTCCGACTGCGGGCGATGGTATCTATACCATTGACCCCGATGGTCCGGGCGGGGCTGATCCTTTCTCGGCCTACTGCGACATGACCACCGACGGGGGAGGGTGGACTTTAGTGACCCGCATGGTCAGTGACAACGCGCATAACAGCACGGCCCAAGTCGGGACCCTGCAGGCGCCAGACCAAGGAACTACTGCCAAGTTATCTGATACAGTTATCAATCAAATACAAACCGGTTTATACCGTCTTACGTGTGGCGCGTACACTGCATATTTTGATGCAAGCTCCAAGACCTTCATAGGAGGGGGCAGCGGATGCAGTCCCAAGGCGGTACATCGGTACAAAACCACTTTGTCCGGCGATTGGTTGGAGGCCGAGGGATTGAATGCGGATTGCGAGCACTGTGGGGTCGATGGATTTAATCACGCGGGTATCCCCACCTACAGCGATTGTCGGTCAAATTGCCCTGGCTGTTATAATGGTAATTCTTGGTACAATCTGGGCACGCTTTACGCGAGGTGATCGGCGATGTTAGGATTTGATTGCGTGGGGTAGCTCACGCAATGCCATGCCCATTGTGGGCATCGCTGGTCCCGCGACTCAGG
This sequence comes from Candidatus Auribacterota bacterium, assembly GCA_026392015.1. Lineage (GTDB taxonomy): Bacteria > Auribacterota > Tritonobacteria > UBA1439 > UBA1439 > JAPLCW01. Next base: position 4,126 of record JAPLCW010000109.1, read on the forward strand.
GGGGCCTTACCACAGTTAGTCTTTGATCATCCGAAGGTGGGCGGGCGCTATGCGCTTTCTCACCTGCGGAGATAACTCCGGATCTTTTCTGGAGAAGATCCTTATCCATGCAGTGCAGGAATGAAAATATCCCGATGAGGCGGTATTCGACATCTTTTACGTGGTTTGGGGGTTTATAAATCCTGCACTGCTGGTAACTCCCTGTTATCAGCTCTGCTGCCTTCTTCAATATTATCCTCAGCCCCTTCACCAAATTCACTACCCGGAGCCTCTCTCGCTCCTTTTCACTCTTCTCCAGCATCCCCTCTCTCATTTTTAGCCCCTTGTCGTGGGCTATTAGAGGAGACATTTCTATATTGCCAGAACATGTGTTCCTGCCCGAATTTACATAGGGAGCGAGAAATGGTATAGTATCATGGAGAAAATGAAAAAGGAGCGTCATGCGTCTGAAGATACATCTGTATGGTGATGAAACTCTGAGAATGAAGGCCGCCGAGATTGCCGCTATCGACCCTGAACTGACTGCCCTCGTGGAGAATATGTTTGAGACGATGTATTATCACGAGGGGCTTGGGCTCGCCGCTCCCCAGGTGGGGATTCCGATGAGGCTGGTGGTGATCGATGTTCCCCGCGAGGGGACCGGCAGGTTCGTGCTCATCAATCCGGTCATCTGTGAATTAGGGGCCGCACAGGTGATGGAGGAGGGGTGCCTGAGTTTTCCCGAGATCATAGTCCCCGTCGAGAGGGCGAACGAAGTCACCATTGAGTTTACCTCACTCGCGGGAAAGAGAAAGAAGAAGAGCGTCACAGGGATAGCAGCCCAGGCAGTCCAGCACGAGCTCGATCACCTGGACGGAGTGCTGCTCGTAGATAGAATGAGCACGGCGCGTCGGGCGGTGCTCTCGGGAAAGTTGAGGAAATTGCGCGCGCGGGCGGAAAAAGGGGAGTACCGATGAAAATTCTGGTGACGGGTGGGGCGGGGTACATAGGGAGCGTCACGGTTGCGGAGCTTATCGAGAGGGGGCAAGAGGTGGTTGTCCTGGATTCTCTCGAGGAGGGGCATCGCGAAGCGATCACGCGCGGGGCGCGTCTCGTCGTCGGCGCTCTCGCGGACGGCGCGAACACGGAGAAGGTTCTCCGCGAGTACGGGATTGAGGTGGTGGTGCATTTCGCGGCGTACAGCCTCGTCGGTGAATCCATGGAGAACCCGGCAAAATATTTTATCAACAACGTCGTCAACGGGCTCAAATTGCTCGAGGCGATGAGGGGGGCCGGAACAGGCAAGATCATATTCTCATCGTCCGCGGCCACCTACGGCTCTCCCACACGCGTGCCGATCACTGAAGATCACCCGACCGTGCCGATCAATCCTTATGGGGAATCGAAGCTTTTTTTTGAAAAAATCCTTCACCGTTATCATGCGGCGTATGGCATCGACTGCATCTCTCTTCGCTACTTCAATGCGTCGGGAGCGACGCATGAACTGGGGGAGGATCACGACCCGGAGACGCACCTCATCCCGCTCGTGCTGAGGGTGGCGCTCGGACAATCTCCGAGTGTGAAGATTTTCGGAACCGATTACGAGACGAAGGATGGGACATGCGTCCGCGACTACGTTCACGTGAGCGATCTGGCGGCGGCGCACGTTCTGGCGCTCTCCTGCCATGGCGAACACGCGTACAACCTCGGCGACGGGCACGGCTTCTCCGTGAGACAGGTCATTGACGCGGCGAGGAAAGTCACGCGTAAGGAGATCAAGGCCGAGGAGGCTCCCCGGAGGGCCGGCGATCCCGCTGTCCTGATCGCAGGCGCCGAGAAGATCCGACGGGAGCTGGGCTGGGAGCCGAAGAGGATCACCCTAGAGGAGATCATCGGGAGCGCGTGGGAATGGATGGAGAAGCATCCGAAAGGATATAAATAATTCTAGCGATTGGGCGATTAGGCAATTGGGCGACTGGGTTGAGACAGTGTACCTAATTAACTAATTACCTGATCGCAATCCTTAATTGTTATGGCAAGACAGTTTGGTCGATTCTTTTCTGATATATGGAGGAGCGCTACCGACCTGAGATTCTATCAGGAGGTGGCGCAGAGGCCATTCTCGGTGGCGTTCCGGCACATCCTGAAGGTCGCGGGAATATTCGGGACGATCTCCGCCATCGTCATGCTCTCCCTGCTTATTTTTCTCAACGGGGTGTATCACTGGTGTGCGGGGAATCTTCCGACAATTGCGATCAAGAACGGAGTGGCGCATGCGGAGGTGCTTCAGCCTTACCGTGTGGAGGGCACGGCCGGAGGGAAGGAGCGATTCACCGTGGCTATCGATACCACCGGCAAGATGGGGCGGCCGGACACAAACTACAGGATTGGAGTTCTCGTGAAGCGCACGGGGCTTGTCTTCGCGATGGGTGATAATATCATGGAATGGAGTTTCACGGGGTTGCAGGATCTCACCATCGACAAAAACTATTTTGAGAGAAGTATCATCCGGTACAGGAGCATGTCGCTGTATGTCGCAGGTCTCTATGCAGCGGTCCTTCTCCTGCTCATTGTTCAATCCTCCGCTGCCGCCGTTCTCGGGAAGGGTTTCGGGACCCTGTGCGGCCGTAGTCTCTCCTTCATCGCAATCCTGAAAATGAGTTCCTACGCAATTGCGCTCTCGGTGTGCGCGCTATTCTTCGTTGTCCTCGCCGGCGTCCGGTTACAGCCGTTCTCTATTCTGGCAATTTATATTCTCACGCACCTCGCGTTTCTATTCGGCGCCGTTTTTGTCACAGGGAGGCACTCATCAGATGAAAACGATGTTGATTAAAAAGAGCATTGCCATCGCGCTTTTCCTGCTTATCCCCGCCTGTAGCAAAGAACCGGTGAGATTGGATATGGAGAAGGCGATCCTGCACATCAAGGACAAAACGATTTCCGTCGAGCTGGCGCGGAGCCCGCAGGAGCAGGAGCGCGGGTTGATGTTCCGCAAGAGACTTGGCGAGAACGAGGGGATGATCTTCATGTACGACTCGCCGCGCATGATGAACTTCTGGATGAAGAATACGCGAATCCCCCTCAGCGTCGCATTCATTGACGCGCATGGAAAGATCACTCAGATCGATGACATGAAGCCCTACGATTATATCACGCACCATCTTTCTCAATTCCCCTCGCGATACGCCCTCGAGGCAAACCGGGGATGGTTCGGGAAGAATGCGGTAAAGGTGGGAGACACCATGGAAATCCCACGCAGCGGTAAGGAGTAAGCAATAAGCAGTAAGAATCATGGATGAAAAGCATGGCACTTACTGCTTACCGCTTAGGGCTGCTCTAATGAAAATTATCTTCATGGGTACTCCGGAGTTCGCGGTTCCCAGCCTTGAGGCGTTCGCTCAAAGCGACCAGGAGCTGGTCGCCGTTGTCACGAGGGAGGATATGCCGCAGGGAAGGCGTCTGATTCTCTCTCCGCCCCCCGTGAAGCAGCGTGCGCTCCAACTCGGGTTGCGGGTGATACAGCCGGCAAAACTCAACGACGAGGCCTTCATACGCGAGGTGCGGCAGCTCGCCCCTGACCTGGTCGCCGTCGTCGCCTATGGGGCTTTCCTCCCGAAATCGCTCTATGAACTCCCCCCCCTCGGAACGATTAATCTCCATCCGTCGCTTCTGCCGAAGTACAGGGGGGCGGCGCCCATCCAGCGCGCCATCCTCAACGGGGAGAGCGAGACGGGGGTGACGATCATCTCCCTCAGCGAGGAGATGGATGCGGGGGATATCATCCTCCAGGAGCGGGTCCCGATCGAACCCACCGATACCTCGGAGAGTCTTGGCGAAAAACTTTCGCTGAGGGGCGCACACACGCTGCTCGCCGCGGTGAAGGCGATTGAGAAGGGTACAGAGAAGAGGGTCCCTCAGGACGGAACGGAAGCGACATTCGCTCCGAAGATCCGGAAAGAAGACGGGCTGATCGATTGGCGATTGTCAGCCCCGGAATTGGCGCGGAGGGTCAGGGCATTCTCCCCGTGGCCGGGGACGTACACCTACCTTGCCTCGGGGGGGGGGGGAATGTTTCTGAAGGTGCGTGGAGCGGATTCCTCACCTCCTGCCGGGGAGGCGGGAATGATCATACGGTGTGACAGCCAGGGAATTCATGTGGGCACGGGGAACGGCACGCTCATTCTCAGGGAAGTTCAGCCCGAGGGGAAAAAAGCGATGACCGCCGCTCAGTTTGCCGCCGGCCATCGAGACCTTGTGGGAAAGAAGCTTGGGGGGGAGGGGGAAGGGAGCAGCAAGCGCTAAGGATTAAGCGTTAAGGATTAAGCAGCTAGAAGTACGGAGAATCGATAACGCACTTTTTCCATCGTGCGTACTGCGTGGTGCTTAATCCTGTAGTACATATTCAATGGTAAGGATTGAGCATTCAGAACTGAGAAAACACCGAATCAAGCGAAATTGTCTTGCTTAATCCTTAGTGCTTAATCCTTAATCCTATTTTACTATGACTGCACGCGAGGTCGCATTGAGGGTTCTGCGGCGAGTGCTCCGCACGGACGCATTTATTCCCGAGCTTCTCGGGGTCGAATTTCAGGCACACCCCCTCTCATCTGAGGACAGGAGGCTTGTGACGGAGCTCGCCTACGGCTGTGTGAGGAGGCGCGGAACTCTTGACTGGGTGATCGAGCGATGCGCGGGGAGGAGGGTGGAGAGGATTTCCGCGGGACTGAGGGATATCCTGAGGATGGGCGTGTACCAGCTCCTCTATCTCGACCGGATTCCGGCATACGCTGCGGTACACGAGGCGGTCGAGCTTGCCAAGCTCCACGGGCCGAGAGGATCTGAGAAGTTCGTGAATGCGGTGCTCCGGAAGGCCCCAAAATCCGCGCAGGATCTCCGGTTTCCTTTAAGAAACGGAAAGCCCGCCCTGCACATCTCGCTTGCGCATTCTCATCCGCTATGGCTTGTGGAGCGCTGGATCCGGAAATGGGGGGAAAAGGAGACCGAGGAGATCTGCGCTGCGAGTAATTCAAGCCCGCCGCTGACGGTAAGAATAAACAGCATCCGGACGGACAGAGAACGGCTCATCGAGAAATTGGCGGCGGAGGGAGCACGGGCCGTTCCCAATCCGGGGCATCCGAGTGCGGTGGATATAGTGGAGCTCCCCGGTTCTCTGGAAGCTCTCGCCGCATTCCGTGGAGGCCTCTTCCAGGTTCAGGATGTTTCGGGGATGCGGGTGGCGGATCTGCTGGCGCCGCAATCGGGCGAGCGGATTGCCGACCTCTGCGCCGCGCCCGGAGGGAAGTCAACCGCGATTGCCGAACTGATGGCTGATCGCGGAGAGGTGTGGTGCATGGATCTGAGTGCGGAGAAGCTGAGGAAGGTGGAGGAGAACGTGCAACGCCTCGGTTTGAAATCGATCCGGACCGTGGTGGGGAATGTGCTGTGCGCGGAGGAGCGTTTGGGGACTATTCAATTTGACCGCGTGCTCGTGGATGCGCCGTGCTCCAATACCGGAGTTCTCAGGCGAAGACCCGAGGTACGGTGGCGCCTGAAGGGATCGGATATCGGAAGACTCGCGAAGAAGCAAGTCGCGCTTCTCACCGCGGCCGGCGCGTTCGTGCGTCGGGGAGGTGTTCTCGTCTACAGTACGTGCAGCATCGAGCCGGAGGAAAATGACGGGGTCGTGAAAGCCTTTTTGAGCGCGTGTGCCCGGTTCACACTTGATAAGGAGATTCGCTTCTTTCCCCACCGCAGCGGCTGCGACGGGGGCTACGCGGTAAGAATGGTGAGTCGGGGAAGCGGAGAGGAATCGGAACAGGAGAATAAGGGGCGGTCACGATGATCATATATCTTCTCGCGGCGTTGTTAATCGGGAGTGGGTCATCGCTTCCTGCTGATGAGGTTGCGCTCTATCGAGGGGGGGTGGAGCGGAAGGGGGGGAGGGGGAGAACCCGGACGGCGTGGAGGTCGTATGGAAGTTTCTGACGAAGGGGCCGGTGAGGAGCTCTCCGGTGATCGCCGGTGGGAGGGCCTATAATGCGGCTGACGACGGATCCCTGTACTGCCTGGACGTCGGGAGCGGAAAGCTTGTATGGAAATTCGAGGCGCGCCACAAGGATCTGAACACCCCGGCAGTGATTGGAGGGAAGGTCCTGTTCAGCTCGAGTATCCAGGAGATGAAACTGGTCGATACGGAGGTCAAGAAGGAGGGGAGAGCGGTGCTCTACTGCCTGGACACGGAGCGCGGTGTCGAGAACTGGAAGAAAAGATTCTCCGACAGGATAGTGGCGGTCCCCGTGGTGGCGGGGAGGCATGTCTACATCGGGGGAATGGACCGGAAGATGCATTGCCTGGACATCGAGAGGGGGAACGAGATATGGGATTTCCCCACGCGGGGCGTGATTGTCTCTTCTGCGGCGGTTTCGGAAGGGCGGATTTTCTTCGGCGGCGAAGACGGACAGGTGTATTGCCTCGATGCGGAGAGCGGGCGCAGGATCTGGAAAAGCGATATGAAATCCCCCGTCCGGGCATCGCCCTCGATGCAGGGCGGAAAAATCTTTGTCGGCTCGATAGACGGTATGATGCACTGCCTTGACGGGGGCACCGGAAAGATCCTCTGGGGCGCGAAGACGAATAAATCGATTCTCGCGACGGCGGCGATCGACGGCGAGAAGATATTTGTGAGTTCCACGGACGGGGCCGTTCACTGCTGGGATGCGGCCAGCGGAAAGTCGTTGTGGAGTGTGACGACGGGGGGAGGGGGGGGCGGCTCTGCCTGCGTTGCGCACGGGAAGCTGGTTGTGGGGGGGGTCGACGGCGTGCTCCACTGCCTCGACACGCAGACCGGGATGGAAATATGGAAGTTCACCGTGAAGGGGAAGATCATCTCCTCTCCGACACTCTCGGGCAGTTTTCTCTACTTTGGCTCCACGGAGAATGAGGTCTACTGCCTCGGCCCGAAGCGCCGCGAGGAGAAGAAGGAAAAGCCGACGATCTCAATGACCGACGAGGAGTTCAGGAAGGACCTCGCGGATGCGACGTCGTTTGCAGACGCGGGCCGCTATGGGGATGCCATCGAGGTGTGCAGGAAGCTTCTCGAGGTGCATGAGGATTCAGCTCCCGTCCGTCTCCAGATCGCGCGCGGATATGAGGGGGTGGGCGAGATCGGCATCGCCGACCGCGAGTACAAACTGGCGATACAACTGGAGCCGCGCGGGGCGCTGTACCGGAATGCATTCGGGAAATACCTGGCGCGGTTCAGCCGTGTTCGTGAGGCTGCGCGTGAATTCGAGTATGCACAGGCGCTTGCCCCCGGGGATCCGGAGGCGTACCTCAATAGGGGGAAACTCTATGTGACGGAGGGCAAGACGGAAGAGGCGGAGAAACAGTTTGCGCTCGCCCTCCAGCGCGCGCCGGAGAGCAGGGAGGCGATGCTTTGTCTCGCGGAGCTTTATGTGGAGAAGCGGGAGTTTGGGCGGGCGCGGGGCCTGCTCGAACGCTGTCTCGCAGCGGAGCCGGGGAACCGCCGCGCGAAGGAGCTTTTGGAGCAGATCGGAAAATGATGCCGGACTTCTCCCGGAGACATACACAACGCAGACCGCGCATGCGGGTCACAACCAAATCCATCTGCAATACTAATGTTCAAAATGTTGTTCTTTAACGCAATTAATGTTTATGGTTCTCTTCTATTTTATGTGGGTAGAATACGTTTGCACGAAGACATAGGTATTATCCCCTCCCCTGTGAAGGGGGAGGGTCGGGGTGGGGGTGTTGACTACAGCCAAAAGTGTAAAGTGTAAAGTTTAATGTATATGAATATTTAACCTTACACCTTAAACCTGTAAACGTAGTTACCCCCCCTCCTAGCTTTCCTTCGACTTCGCTCAGGGCAGGCTCCCCCTTCAGAGGGGGGAGGGATAACTTCGGTCACCCACACAAAACGAAAGACAACCATATTTATGTTATCACTGATTAACTGCTTTGGGATTTCAATAAATGTGGGAGCGGCTTCCCGCCGCGATAATCGGGGCAAGATGCCCCTCCCGCAATTGTAAAGCCTGACTAAAATCAAAGAGGTTATGTCAGTACTGTCCGGTTATTTTGAGGAGGGTGCCTTCAGAGCATAGATTTGCATTTTTCCTCCGACTTCTTCTTGCTGAATAGTGCATTCTGGGAATGCGACTGATTTCAAAACGATTACGGGGCAATTGCTGCACAACTCATTGATCGTGAGTAGATTATATATTAGCTGTAATATGATAACCGGACAGTACTGAGGTTATATCAAGATTCTCTGTGGGCTCTGTGTCCTCTGTGACTGCATCTTTTTGGCTGCGGCGAACGGCCTGGCTGTGTTCATCAGTGATATATCTGCGCTCGTCTGTGATGGACATTGAATTATAGCGGTCACCACAGATGTACACAGATAGCCACGCCTGCCGGCAGGCAGGGATAAACACAGATACGGCATATGCGGGGAGGGAAATGGCACAGTCACAGTTCACACTCGTCTCGGACCTCAGTCCCTGCGGTGACCAGCCGCACGCCATTGCGGAGCTCACCGGGGGGGTGAAGGGCGGACTCCGCCATCAGACACTCCTCGGTGTCACCGGCTCCGGCAAGACGTTCACCATGGCCCACGTGATTGCGCAAGCCGGCAAACCGGCGCTCGTGCTCGCCCCGAACAAGACCCTGGCGGCGCAGCTCTTCTCGGAGTTCAAGCTGCTCTTTCCCCGTAACGCGGTCGGATTCTTCGTGAGCTATTACGACTACTACCGGCCCGAGGCGTACATCCCGCAGACGGACACCTTCATCGAAAAAGACGCCGCGATTAATGAGAGGATCGACCGGCTCCGGCACGAGGCGACGGCGATGCTGTCGGAGAGGGGCGATGTGATTATCGTGGCGAGTGTTTCCGCAATCTACGGTCTCGGCGTGCCCGAGGATTACCGCGGGATGAATGTGAAGATCAGCCGTGGGATGGAGCTCGACCGCGACGAGCTGCTGCGCTCGCTCGTAAGGATCCAGTACGCGAGGGGAGACTTCGATTTTCACCGGGGCACATTTCGTGTGAGGGGAGACGTGGTGGAGATTTTTCCCGCCCATGAAGATGAGCACGCGCTCAGGGTGAACTTCTTCGGGGACACCGTGGAGGGACTGGCGGAGGTCGATCCCCTCCGGGGGACGGTTCTCCGGGGACATCAGTCGGCAACGATCTATCCGGCCAGCCACTACGTGACCCCGGAGGAGCGATTGAGGAAGGCGCTGGTGAATATCCGCGCCGAGCTTGAGGAGAGGCACCGGGAGCTCACCGTCGCGGGGAAGCTGGTTGAGGCGCAGAGGCTCCGACAGCGCACCGAGTACGATCTCGAGCTCATGGAGCAGTTCGGGTTCTGCTCCGGCATCGAAAATTTCTCCCGCCACCTCGACGGCCGGCATCCGGGCCAGCCGCCCGCGACTCTCCTGAGTTATTATCCCGACGACTACCTGATCTTCATCGACGAGAGCCACGTGACGGTGCCGCAGCTCAACGGGATGTACCGCGGGGACCGCGCGCGGAAGGAGACGCTTGTGGAGTACGGATTCCGGCTGCCGTCGGCGCTCGACAACCGTCCCCTCATGTTCAGCGAATTCGAAACGATCGCCACGCAGGTGATCTACGTCTCCGCCACCCCCGGCAACTACGAGCGCGAGAAGAGCGTAGGAAGAATCGTGGAGCAGGTGGTCCGCCCGACGGGCCTCGCCGACCCCGAGGTGATTGTCCGCGCGGCGACGCATCAGGTGGACGACCTGCTCGCCGAGATACGGGTCACCGTTGCGCGCGGCGAGCGCGTCCTCGTGACCACGCTGACGAAGAGGAGCGCGGAGGAGGTAGCCGACTACCTCTCGGAGACGGGGGTGAAGGTGCGTTACCTCCATTCGGATATCGCCACGCTCGAGCGGGTGGAGATCCTGCGGGACCTCAGGCTCGGGGTGTTCGAGGTTCTCGTGGGGATCAATCTGCTCCGGGAGGGACTCGATCTCCCCGAGGTGTCGCTCGTCGCGGTGCTCGACGCGGATAAGGAGGGTTTCCTCAGGTCGGAGACCTCGCTCATTCAGACCTGCGGGAGGGCGGCGCGGAATATCAACGGCCGCGCGATCCTCTACGCGGATGTCGTCACGCGCTCGATCCAGGCGGCGATCAGGGAATCATCGAGGCGCCGTCTGGTCCAGGTCGCGTACAACCGGGAGCACGGGATCACGCCGCAGACGATCCGCAAGGCGGTGAGAGATGTCATCGGGTCTCTCTGCGAGGCGGACTACGTCACGGTGTCGAAGGAGGAGATCCCGGTGAGGGATGTGCGTGAGATACAGGGAAAGATAGAGGAGCTCAGGGCTCAGATGCGGGCGGCGGCGGCCCGCTACGATTATGAAACCGCGGCTGAGTTGAGGGACAAGATGTTCGCGCTCGAGAAGAGGGAGCTGGAGCTCAGATAAATACGGCGATTGGGCGATTAAGCGATTGTGCAATTAGGTATTCAATGTTTTTACCCAATCGCCTAATCGCCCAATTGCCCAATCGCTCATAAGAATATTTCTATGGCAATATCACGCGATAAAATCAAGAGTCTGCCGCATAAGCCCGGCGTCTACCTTATGAAGGACAACGCCGGGAAGGTGCTCTATGTGGGCAAGGCCGTGGACCTGCGGCGGCGCGTCGCCTCTCACATCCGCCCGCCAAGGGGCGGGCAACCGTACAGCCCCGCGACGGCGCCCCGGACGGAGGATGTGGATTACATCGTCACCGACACCGAGCAGGAGGCCTTGCTCCTGGAACAGAATCTCATCAAGGAGCACTGGCCTCCCTACAACATCAGTCTCAAGGACGATAGCTCTCCCGCCCATATCCGCCTCTCCGTCGATGATGAGTACCCCTGCATGACGGTCACGCGCGCTATGCAGAAGGATGGGGCGCGGTACTTCGGGCCGTACTACTCGGCCGATGACGCACGCCGGACGATCCATTTTCTGAGGAAGATTTTCCCGCTGAGGGAGTGCAGTGCATCGGAGTTCCTGCGCAGGGGCCGCCCCTGCATCAAGTATCAGATCAAGCGCTGCTCCGCGCCATGCCGGGGGATGATCGGCAGAGAGGAGTATGGCGAGCTCGTACGGCGCGTGATTCTCTTTCTCTCGGGTAAAACAGGGGATCTCCTGGATCTGCTCCAAAAAGAGATGGAGGAGTGCGCGGGAAAACTGAGTTACGAGAAGGCGGGGGAACTTCGGGACGGCATCGAGGCGATCAGGAGAACGGTGGAACGCCAGAAGATCGTCACCCTCGACGAAGCGGATCGCGATGTGGTGGGGATCCATACCGAGGGCGGCGGCGGGGAGGCGGCGATCCTCTTTGTGAGGGGGGGGAGGCTCATCGGGAGGAAGACCATTGCGCTCGAGGGTGAGATCGGCAACGAGCCGGCCCTCATCAGGAGAATCATACTGGAGCATTACCTCCGGGGGGCGTTTATTCCCCCTGAAATCCTCCTCCCCTCCTTTCCCGACGAGAGGGGCGTTCTCCAGATGCAGCTCTCGGAGATGCGGGGAGGTCGGGTGGCGCTCTTGTCGCCGCGCCGGGGCAACAAGAAGGCGCTTGTGCGGATGGCTGCCTCGAATGCGGAGGCTGCCCTTTTCTCCCGCAGGGAGCGGGATCTTGAATCGGAGAAGCTGCTCCGGGAGATGCAGAGAAAATTCCATCTGGCGGCCCCGCCGCAATGGGTTGAGTGCGTGGATATTTCCGATATCGGGGGCTCCGCCGCAGTGGGATCCGTGGTGGCGTTCCGGAACGCAGTTCCCTGGGGAGACGGCTACAGGAGATTCTCCATCAAGACAGTTACGCAGAGCGACGACTGCCGGATGATCCATGAGGTCCTCACGCGGAGGGTCTGCAGGGGGTTGGCCGGATGGGGACTTCCCGACCTGTTCGTGATCGATGGAGGGCGGGGTCAACTCCACGCGGCGCTCAGGGCACTCTCTGAATCAGGCGTGAGGGCGACGGCAGCCATCGCGTTGGCCAAGGAGCGGCAGGGGGAGGGGGGACGTGTGCCGGAGCGAGTGTTCATCAAGGGGCGCGCAAACGCGATTTCCCTGAAGAGGGGCGACGAGATCACCCTTTTCCTCCAGCGGCTACGCGATGAGGCGCACCGGTTTGCCCTCGATTATCACCGGCGGCTGCGCGGGAAACGCCTTTTGACTTCAGAGATCGAGGCGCTTGAGGGGATAGGGGCTGCCAGGGTGAGGCAGCTTCTCTCTTCATTCGGGGATATGCGGGGCGTCGCGCGGGCCCCCCTCGACGCGCTCACTCGCGTCTTGCGGAACGGTGCCGCCGCCAGGAGGGTGTACGAACATTTCAGGAAGCCTTGATTATGTGAGTGATTGAGTGATTAAGTAATTAAGTGATTTAGTATAACTGCCTTAAAGTAGTTACCTAATCACTTAATCACTCAATTACTTAATTACTTGATAGCTTGATTGCTCGCAGAAAGCGGGGGCGGCATTGCATCCTATTCCGGGGTGAGGTATAATAATTCTATGATAATCAAGCCCACAGCAGGCGATGACAATATCCTTGTAGTTGATGATGAGCCGAGTGTGCGCGATATCGTATGCCGAGGCCTCATCCTGCACGGATACAGCTGCTCGACGGCGGGCAGTTCGCAGGAAGCGCTCTCCACCATGAAGACCAAAACCCCCGCGGTGGTCATCAGCGATATCAACATGCCCGGGCAGAGCGGATTCTGGCTGCTCCAACAGGTCAAAAAGCAGATGCCGGACACCTCGGTGATCATGCTCACCGCGATCGATGAGACGCAGAGCGCGGTCAACTGCCTCACGCATGGTGCGGACGATTACATCGTCAAGCCGATTAACCTCAAGGAGCTCGCCCTCGCGGTCGCGCGGGTGCTCGAGAAGCGGAACCTCCTGCTCGAGAACAAGGCATACCAGCGCAACCTTGAGGCCCTGGTCGAGGAGCGCACGCACGATCTCAACAGGGCGCTTCAGCAGTTGAAGGACTCCTACGATATGACCCTCCAGGCGCTCGTCGCCGGCCTCGATGCGCGGGAACACGAAACCGGCAATCACTCCCAGCGGGTGAGCATGTACACGGTCCTCCTGAGCAAGGCGATGGGAATGAACGGCAAGAGCCTGCCCCATATTGCCAAAGGGGCGCTGCTCCATGACATCGGGAAGCTCGGCATCTCCGACAAGATCCTTCTCAAGCCGGCGAAACTCACGGCTTCGGAGTGGAAGCTTATGCGGCGCCATCCGGAGATCGGCTACAATATATTGAAGAGGGTCGACTTCCTGTTCCCGGCCCTCGATATAGTCCTCCACCATCATGAGCGCTACACCGGGGGAGGGTATCCGTCCGATCTCAAAGGGGAGGATATTCCGATCTCCGCGAGGATCTTCATGGTCATTGATGCGTTTGATACCATGACCACCGATCGCCCGTACCGAAAAGCGATGCCGTTTGAAAAGGCGTTCAAGGAAATCGACCGCTGTAACGGAAAACAGTTTGATCCCGAAGTGGTGAAAATATTCATGGGCATTCCCGCGTCGGAGTGGCACAATATCCGCCAGTTCACTGTCATGCGGTGACGGTGTCTTTAATCCGGAACGGCCTGTTCTTGCCCGGCCGCCATGCTCATCGCGAATAGGAGCAGGGGAATCCCCTCCGACAGCAGAGCTTCCTATGAGTGAGTGTACACGAAAAAGGAACAGGGCGAAGTGCAGCTGCACCTACGAGCCGTGCGGCACGAAGGGTGTGTGCTGCGACTGCCTGAATAAGCACCTGGGCGCCGGCGAATTCCCCGCGTGCCTGTTCCCGGCTGACGTGGAGAGCACCTTTGACCGGAGCATTGAATGTTTTATCAAAACCTACCAGCAGCGTGGCAGGTGGTGGTAGGTGCAGTGTGATCGCGCCATGAGCGAACAGATCATCCTGATCCAGCCGCCCTTCCCCGCCAACGAGCGACATAAGAGGGTATTGCCCCTGGGCCTCGCATACCTTGCCGCATATCTTCGACATACACTCCCGGACGTACCTGTCGCAGTCATCGACGCTCATGCGGAGGATCTTTCGCTACAGGACGCGGTGAATCGTCTGGAAGGATTCTGCGCGAATGGGGAGCGCACTATTGTCGGCATAACCTACTGGACCCTCCAGGCGCCGGCTGCATATGAACTCTCCTCGCGTGTGAGGCAGAGGTGCCCCGAGGCGGTTATTGTGCACGGCGGAGTCCACGCGAGCACTCTTCCGGAGGAGGCGCTGAGGCATGCCGATTACTGCGTGATGCGCGAGGGGGAGATTACGTTTTTCGAGCTTGTGAGCGCGCTGCGAGACGGTCGCGGCGTGGAGGGCATTGCGGGATGCGCATGGAAGGATGGGGATCGCGCGATAATCAATCCGGCGCGCGATTTCATCGAGCAACTCGATTCTCTGCCGTTCCCCGCGTGGGATCTTCTCCCGATGGAGCGCTACGATACCCCGCTGCACGTCGTGGGGGGCAGAAGGATGCCCGTGATCGGCTCGCGCGGTTGCCCGTATAGCTGCGTCTATTGCGGCTCGCCCCTCATGTGGGGAAGCAGGCCTCGGTGGCGCAGCCCGGCCAATGTGATCGAGGAGATGCGCGAAATCATGCGCAGATATGGAATCACGCAGTTTCATTTCTGGGACGACAATCTGATGCTCGACCGCCGCTACATCCAGGGGCTGTGCGAGGGGATCATCGGGAGCGGGATGTCGGTCCGATGGACGGGACTCACCCGGGCTTCGCACATTGTCCATAATTCGGACCTGATGCCGCTCCTGAAGCAGTCCGGGTGCATCGGGCTCGAGATCGGGATCGAGAGCGCAAACCCTGAGACCTTCACTGAAATCAACAAGAACGAGGATCTCGACCTTATCATGCAGGTCGCCGATCTCCATAAGAGGAATGGGATCTACCCCATGTTCACGTATATGGCGTTCAATCCGGGGGAAACAATCCGCGGCTATTGGGATCAGGCGCGCTTCATTGACAGGATGCTCCAGGGATTGCCCGCCGTCCCTTACTTCCAACCCACCCCGTTCCCGATCTACATCGGCCAGTTCTGCACCCCCCACGTAGGGACGACGCTGTCCGAGGAGGCCGCCCTCAAGGGGATTGTGATCGCAGACGGCTGGAGCGACCGGTATCACCACCAGATCAATTTTATCCCGAACAGCCTGCTGAACGATGTGCCGCTGAGGACGACGAAGAGATTGAAAAACCTGCACTTCAAACTGCTTAACTACCTCATCCAGGTGGCGTTCTGGCCGGATTTCAACCGCTCCCGCAGTGAGCGGGAGCAGAGGGAGGAGCTCTGGCGATTCAGGAGATTTGCATACGTATTTTACACGCTGTGCCGCGGACGCCTCCGCATGCGGGAGATCGCCCTGAGCGCGCAGCGAAAGCTGCACCTCGACGAGAAGGAGAGCCTCCGCTTCACCGCCTTCCTCGCATACATCCTCGCCCAGATGGGATTGATCAGGTCGGCGGACGACAAGGCAGGCGAGGAGATATGTGAGCGCCATATCGCGGATGAAGACCAGATACCGGTTGTCCTCACCCCGTGGGAGACCACGTGGCGGAAGAGGGGTAAGGCATAGTTGTAATTAATTATCAGGTGTGCGCAAGAACACTCTAACCTGGATTATTCATTAGAAGCATAAAAGATCAATTTAAATGGATCAAAGTAAGCAAACGCGGATTTCGCGGATTGGGCGGATTACAAACAAGAATCTGCGTAATCAGCGGTGAAGACATTAAAAGTTGATGAATAGATCAGGCTAAAAGCATTAACGTGGGCAACCGCGGATTACGCGCCTGCCTGCGCGGAGCTGGAGCTCCGCTTCGGCATAGGCAGGGATTGGGCGGATTAAAAAGAGAATGCGATGTTAAAACCACGGATGAACACGGATTAACACTGTTAAAATTTCTTTACCGTGTCCATCTGTGTTCATCCGTGGTTATAGCGGCTATTTTATCCGCATAATCCGCGGTTAAAGCTGTGTAGTTCAATGAGTAGATCAGGCTGGATCGGGCTTCGCCGCGGACAGGCCGCAGGTGAGTGATGATAAGACTCTACAGGCGTTTGAAATATGTGGTGAAAGAGTACGGCGAGCTCATCCTGACGCTTGCCGTCAGGAATCTCAAGGTCCAATACAAGCATGCATTCCTGGGATTCCTCTGGTCTCTCTTCGTTCCGCTCATCATGATGCTCGTCTTCTGGTTCGTGTTCGGGTTCTGGTTCAAACGCGGCGAGGGGATCGGTCCGCTCTTCCTGATCACGGCGCTTTTCCCATGGACATTTGTGCAGATGAGTGTCTCCGCGGCCACCACCTCGATCGTTGATAGCCGCGATATCATTCGTAAGGTGTATTTCCCCAAGGAGGTTGTCCCTTTTTCCGTAGTCGCGTCGAACTTCTTTAATTTTTCGATCTCTATGGGCTTGATGGTCGTGCTGTTTATCGTAAAGAGAACCTGGTGTGGCGAAACCCATATGATCACCGTCGACTACCTCTATGTGCCGCTCCTGATGCTTCTCACGGCCACCCTTGCGGCAGGGGTCGGTCTCCTCACCGCGTGCGGCCAGGTCTACTTCCGGGATGTGCGCTATCTGGTGGAGGTCGGCCTCATGGTCTGGTTCTACTTCTCTCCCATATTCTATCTGATCGCGGACGTCAAGGCGTACAGTACGTGGGTGTTCCGGCTCTACATGCTCAATCCTCTGGCGGCTCTGATCACGCTCTACAGGACGGCCTTCCAGATCGGCTCACCCGCCGGAGCCATTATCTCGATACCCTGCCTGACGGCCGTTACCGCCGCGACGATCATGGTGATCTTTATTATCGGGTATAGTCTGTTTATATGGAGAGAGAAGGATTTCGTTGACCTTGTGTGATGGTGGGATATGACGACGGCACATAGGAATGAAACAGCGATACGGCTTAATTGCGTAAGCAAGAAGTACCGGGTCTATTTCGAGAAGCCCGCCATCGTCAGGAGCCTCCTTCCATTCCTCTCCTCGGGGCCGCGCCACCACGAGTTCTGGGCGCTCCGGGATGTCCATCTGGAAATAAAGAGGGGGGAGTGCGTCGGCTTTTTAGGTCCGAACGGAGCGGGAAAATCCACCATTCTGAGCGTCCTGGCCGGGATCACGGAGCCCAGCATGGGATCAGTCGAGATCAACGGCAGAATCTCCGCACTGTTGTCTCTCGGGGCGGGATTCCAGCCGGAGCTGACGGGGCGCGAGAATATCTACCTCAACGCCGCGATCCTGGGGATGAAGAGGTTCCAGGTGGATGAGCTCTTCGAACGGATTGTCGATTACGCGGGTATCGGCGAGTTCATGGACGCCAAGCTGAGCACCTACTCATCGGGAATGAACATGCGCCTCGGCTTCGCGATCGCGGTCAACGTCCCGTTCGACATCCTCCTGATCGACGAGATGCTCTCGGTGGGGG
Source organism: Candidatus Auribacterota bacterium (assembly GCA_026392015.1). Taxonomy (GTDB): domain Bacteria; phylum Auribacterota; class Tritonobacteria; order UBA1439; family UBA1439; genus JAPLCW01. The sequence goes on from JAPLCW010000109.1 coordinate 21,626, forward strand.
ATTTGGAGTTCCAGCAGAAGTGTTTCAAGACCATGAGGGATTTCACCGAGGACGAGGATAGGACCATTATCTTTGTCTCGCACGACATCGGGCGGATAGAGGAGATGTGCGACCGCGCGGTATGGCTTGAACACGGCCGGATCGAGGAGATGGATTCCGCGGAGGTGGTGGTGAGGCAGTACAGGGGGAAATATCGTCAGCAGCAAGCGCCGTTTGTATTCAAGAAGAGGCGGCAGAGAGAGATGGAGGCGATTCATCCGGCGCACATGGTTGTGGACGCGTCGAAAACACTGAGAAAAATCCCCTCGTCCCTTTTCGGAGCGAACATTGACTGGTTGAGTGAAGGGCGTAATGTATGGAATCAAAGGAGGAAGCGTTTCAATACCCAGGTTGTAGAGGAGATGGAAAACTTCCGTTTCAACCTGCTGCGGTTTCCCGGAGGACACCACGCCGATTTTTATCATTGGAAGGGCGCCACGGGCGACGCAAGAACGGAACAGCTGAATGGCGGAACCCGCGAGAAGGAATTCCCGTATTTCGGGCCTGAGGAGTATATCGCGCTGTGTAGGCAGCTCGGTGCGGGATCTCTCCTGACGGCAAATGCGTTTACCGGAACGGCCGATGAGATTGTCGAGTGGCTCGAATATTCAAAGTCCCGTGGCCTTCCCGTAAAGTATGTGGAAATAGGCCATGAGCCCTATGGCAATGAGCACCATCCCCTCGGGCAAATCATCCATATGACGCCGGAGGAATACGCTGCCGTATTCCTCAAATTTGCGAAGGCCATACATGCATCTGACAAGGAGGTGAAGCTCATCGCATGCGGCTGTTTCGATACGGGTGTTATCAAAAAATGCCGTTTCCCGGATTGGAACCGAATTGTTCTGGAAAAGGCCGGTGACCTGATTGATTTTATCAGCCTCCATAGCGCGCACGCGCCGATATGGAATATTACCCCGGAGCACAGAACTCCTTCGTTCGATGTGAGCTTTGAGGCGCTGATGGCGGCGCCGCTCTACGTCATGGATAACTTGCGCAGGGTGGGCGAACAGGTCGCGAGTTTGGGGAAGAAATGCAAACTGGCGGTCACCGACTACTGCGCGGATTATCTGGATATCCCCAGAACCCTATTCGGCGAGATAGAGATCAAGGGGAGGGAACCGCGCGATTTGAACATGGAAAGAAATACGACGATCGGGACCGCACTGTATGAAGCCATGTTGCTGAACCTGTTCATGAAAGATCCGCGGATAGAGATTGCGAACAGGAATTTCATACACAACCCGATCTATCCGGCGCTGCTCCGAATCGATGCTATGGGGGTGACACGGAACGCGCAGTATTACATGCACAGGCTGTATAACAGGATGGCGGGCAAACAGCTTGTCTGGTCGGATATCGAGGTGGCCTCATATCGCAGCGAAGCCATTGGAGTGATCCCCCCCCAGGAGAAAGTCCCCTATCTCGACCATATTGCTCTCATCGACGAAGACCGGAGCAGGCTCACGATCTTCCTGGTGAACCGAAACCTTGCGCATCATATACAGACGCGAATCAACCTGCGGGGATTTGATTTCACGTCGGCCCTTCAGGTGCACCTGAACAGCCCGGAGTTCGACAGCCGGAATGAGCATCCCGCGGACCAGAAAATATGGTTTACACAGACCGCGACCGATGTGCGGGAGATCACGAATCCCAAAACGGGCCGCATACGGATAACGGTTCCGAAACACTCATTGGTTGCGCTGATCCTGTCCAGGGACAAATGGTTGTAGCGTGATACGTCGGAAATTCACTGCATGCGCTCTGTGGATCGCGCCATACGCTGAGAAACATATTTAACTTGGAGTATTTATGGGGCGGCCGTATGCAATGGGGCGTAACTACTCAGGGCATAGAATATACTGAATTTTTGGACGCAGATTTGCGCAGATGAACGCAGATTAACAAAAGAAGCAGCGTGAACCCTTGAAGTTTTTATCTCAAACCGTCTTTATATCTGCGTGTTATGCGTCCAGAACAGCGAATAATGTTTGAATGCGGATCGAGCAGGCTCACGGAAAGTTGTGGAACTAATCTAAAATGAGAGGCATTGCCGAGAGCTGTATAGCGCGTAGCAACGACTTCCTGTGGAGGGGGGTCGGGAGGATGAGCTATCGCAATTTCTGCTGGAGCCTCGTCTGGAATATAACCTATGTGTGCAACGGACGATGCCTGTACTGCGGGGTGCCCAAGGAGAAACAGCATCCTGACGCCTTCCGGGTGCTCGACACGCTCTCGGGATTCAGCCCCAAAGACCTTCTTCTGCTCGGCGGGGAGCCGATGCTCCACCCGGATATCGTGGAGATCATCCCCGAGGCCAAGAAGAGATTAAAGGGCCCGTCCATAACCCTCAGCACGAACCTTTCATTGGATGAATTTCTGCCGAAGATACAGAGGATTCTGCCGTTCCTTGACCGGCTCCAGGTGAGTATGGATGCGCTGGGGGAGGTGAACCAAAGAATCCGGGGCATCAACGGCGATCTTATCCTGTCACGCATGGTCAGTATCAGCGATTTCATCTCCCGAAACGGTTTGGAGTGCCAGCTCTTTACGCAATCGGTGGTGACCGCGGAGAGCATGGCGGTTCTTGAGGAGTTCGTGAAAGGGGTCTCGAAGAAAATACCGGGCATAATGATGGGATTCGCCATGGTCACCCCGTACGACTCACCGCACTCGATTGCCCGCGACAGGAACGCACTCGCGAAATTCATCGGTATCATCACGCGACTCCGGCGTGAGCGATATAACGTCAATATATGCGACCGATTGATGGACGCGGGCTGCGGCGACATACCCTCTTCATCCGATAGGGAGTCTGTCTACGACATCGGAGCGAAGATCGCAGGCGCCGTGAGATGCCGGAGGCAGTATTTTCTCGCGCAGGTGTTGCCCTCCGGCCGGTTGTGGCGGTGCAAGCCGGAGTATTTTACGGACAATTACAGGAGGATTGTCGCGGGAGAGCTGGGCGCCGGAAGATACAGGAACGCCCTTCGGTCGCTTTGCGACGCTGTCGGGAAAATGGTGGCGCGGAAATACGGCGAGATATGCCCGTTTCCATGCATCTGCAACCGATATATGGAGGATATTCTTCTGGCCGACGATGTACGGCAGATCCCTGCGCACAATCTCCGGAGGCTTACAGGCAGGTTCACGCCGCAGGAGATACATTCCGCGAACAGGTTTCTTGTGAGGCACTACGGCCGGGGAATCAGTGAGGCTGTGGCTTCCGTATTGTGTGGGAAAAAGCAGCAGTAAGGATTAAGCTCTAATCTGGATTATTCGCGAAAAGCAAATATTAAAACCGCGGATTAGTAATGGGTCACTTATGGGTGGTACATTGCTGAATATGTCATTCCTGCCCCCGTTTTCACGAGGGTAAACTCGAGCAGGAATCCAGGTTTCATAATGGATCCCCGCTCGAGTTTACACTGAGCGCAGTCGAAGTGCCGGGATGACAAGCGAAATGGATACCACCCATAAGTGACCCCTTACGCGGATTATACGGATTTGGCGGATTTAAAGAGAGAATGCGATGTTAAAACCACGGATTAACACTGTTGAAACTTCTTTACCGTGTCCATCTATGTTCATTCGTGGTTATAGCGGCTATTTTATCCGCGCAATCCGCGGTTTAAAGGTGTTATCTGTTGCTGAATAGGCCAGGCTAAGAATTAAGCGGGTCTTAGATAATGCAAGAGGTCGCCTCAAATCAGATCCCCTCCCCCTTTGAGGGGGAGGGAGGGGTGGGGGGTAATTGCCTTACCGAAACTGACCGGTCTGATCTCTTATGTCGCCCCGGACTGAAATGTTTCCTTATGGATGTAACGGGAGATGAGCAAGACAGCATTTATAGGCTTGAGCGGGCGCAGCTACCCGTATGTGCGTGTGCGGTGTTATGATTTTGCAGCCGAGCTGAAGCGGCACGGCGTCGAGACATCGGTGATCTCGTTCAGGGACCACCTGAGCGGCGGCCTCTCCGAGCTCGAGATGTGGGACCGCGGCGACAGGGCGAAGCTCGGCATGAGTGTGAAGGCGCTTGCTCGCCTGTTACGGGAGAGACCGCACCTCCTCTATATCCAGAAAATCCACTACCACGCCGCCGCTCCGTATCTCCTGGCCCGGCTTGGGATGAGGCCGTATGTCCTCGACTACGACGATTGGGACGAGGGAATCGAGTGCCTTTTTAAGCGGCCGTGGTTGAACTCGATGCTATTCGGACACGCACGCTACAGCGATATCCTCAAGGCCGTTGCGGGGAACGCGAGCGCATGCGTTGTCTCCTCCCGGTATCTTTTGGAGCGGCTGTCCGGGTTGACCCGGAACATTGCGCTCGTCCCGACCGGCGTGGACACCACGGTCTTCACCCCGCACGGGAAACGCAATGACGACGGAAAGGTTGTGTTCGGCTGGTCAGGCGTCGTATGGGGTGAGCTGATGCTCGACAATATGCTCTTCATGCTCAGATGCTTCCGACGGGTCGCGTCCGGGGTGCCCGGCGCGGCGCTCAGGATCGTAGGCGGGGGGCAGCTCATGCCGAGGGTGAGGGAGGTTATTGCACGTGAGTACCGCGATTGTGACATAGAGGTCGGGGAATGGCTGCCGCACGGCCGCATGCCGGAGTTCCTCTCCCGGATAGACGTGGGGTTGCTCCCGCTCATTCAGAAGGGGAATCCATGGATAGAGGCGAAGAGCCCGACGAAGTTCTTCGAATACATGGCGATGGGACTTCCGACCGTGGCGAGCCGCGTGGGAGAGTTGAGATATATCACTAAGGACGGGCAGGACGGATTCCTCGCGGAAACGGAGGACGAGTTTGCCGAGAAGATGCGCCTCCTGGCGGCCGACCCGGATGCCGGAAAGAGAATGGGGGAGAGGGCGCGGGGCACGATCGTGGATCGCTACTCGATTGAAATAGTTGGTGGGAATCTCTTTCAGTTTTTGTGCAGCTGCAATCTTTTGGAAAGAGGGGAGATATGACGGACGTCGGTGACGACAGGCTCCTCTGCGGAATTGCCGATGGGGAGAGGGCGTTTTGCGGCCCGGAGCAACTTCACATAGATCTTACCAATCTCTGTACGCTGCGATGCCTCTGCTGCTGGCACCGTTCGACGCTTATCCCCTCCCGCGATGCGCTGGCGCACTGGTCTCCCCGCTTCAGTCTCCCGTTCGAGAGGGTGTTGCAGCTTGTCGGGGAGGCTGCGGACCTGGGTGTGAAGAGGATCATCTACAGCGGCGGTGGAGACCCTCTCTGCTATCCCCGCCTTTTTGATGTGCTGGAGGCGACGCGGTCGAGGGGAATAGAGGCGACGGTGATTAGCAATTTCACAGTGTGCAATGAGCCCATGCTGCGAAGGCTCGTCTCTTCGGATGTCAGCCGCCTTGTGGTCAGTCTGTGGGCCGGAGAAGAGGAAACGTATCTCGCCATGCATCCGGGAATGGGGAGGGGGGTGTTTGAAAGGGTCGTTTCGCTGATGAAGAAGCTCGGCGATCTGAGGCCCCTCGGCGCCAGGCCGATGCTCATCGTCGTGAATGTTGTGTGCAATAAAAATGTCGCAGGTGTGGAGAAGATGGTCGCGGCGGCAATCGAGATGGGCGCCGGTGAAATATGGTTCCAGCCGGTGGACGTGGAGAGTGACAGGCTGCTGCCGCTCACCATGAATCAGGATCAGATCAATGGTCTTATCGAACTGTTGCGCGGCTGCAAGGAAAAATATGTCCCTCTCCTGAAAAGCGGACAGGAGAATATTCTGAACTTCGACGGGTTCCTCGAGAAGCTCATGAATAGCAGATCGGCGGAAGGTATCTTCCACTCCGACGTGATTGATTCCATCCCCTGCTACATGGGGTGGGCCGAGTGCCGAGTCCTTGCGAACGGAGATGTGGTTCCCTGCTGCAAGGGGGATAAATTCCCGCTGGGGAACATTCTGGAAAAGCGCTTCGATGCGATATGGTTTTCGCCGGCATACGGCGAGTTCCGGAAAAGGGCGATGACCCTGGCCAAGTCAGATCGCTATTTTGCGAAAATTAATTGCGCCAAGGTCTGCGATGATTGGTGGTTGAATAAAGAGATCCACGCGCGGTACCGTGAGTTCGTGAATAGGAAACAGCGTGCGGGCGGGATCGGCCGCGCCGCAAGAAAGATTTCGGATATTTTTCGGTTCTGGAAGAGATAGTTTCATGGGCGCGGACATGGTTTACAAGCAGGGGGGATCGGTATACAATGTGTATCCGATGAGGGTATGGTGAATGGGTCCGGGTGTGGCATTGCCCGGAGTTCGCGTTCATCCCCGTGCCCCATGAAGGAGAACAGAGTGATGAAGAATAATCTTATGCTGGCGGGCGTGATCGTGTTCTTGACGCTTCTCTGCGGCTGCAGGGTCGGGAAATTGGGGAAATCAGTCGCGAAGAATCAGGTGAATTCTGCCGAGGGGATACTGTACACGGACAGCCTTTTCACAGACGATGGGCGGTCCAAGTTGACGGGCCCCGATCCATGAGATGAGAGGAGCGGGCAGATGCGGCAAGCGCGATGTGCGCTCATAAGTGTGCACGATACCTCAGGCCTCGTGGAGTTTGCGCGAGGCCTGCGTGAGATTGGCGTTACGATACTCTCGACGGGCGGGACCGCCCGTCGCCTTCGGGCGGCGGATATCGAGGTTACGGACGTCTCCGGGTATACGGGCGTTCCTGAGTTGCTCGGGGGACGCGTAAAGACTCTCCATCCCAAAATCCACGCCGGAATACTCGCCGTCAGGGACAGCGAAGCGCACCGCCTCGAGATGGAGAGGAGCGGCTGGAGCTACATCGATATTGTTGTGGTAAACCTCCCTCCGCCACCGGAGGGTGATCTCTCGGATGTCAGGGCGTTCATGGGCGCGATGGATATCGGGGGGCATGCCCTCCTCCGCGCAGCGGCGAAGAACTGCCGTGACGTCGTGGTCCTCTGCAAACCCTCACGCTACACGCTTGTGCTCGGAGAGCTGAAGAGCGAGGGGGGCATTGTCTCCGACGGCTTGAGGATCCGGCTCGCGCGCGAAGCGCTGGAAGTGACAGCAGCGTACGACGCCGCGTACCACCGCGGGCTGGACACGATTATGGCGCCCGCGCCCGGCGGCATCCCCGCAGCGCTGGAGCTCGATTTCAACAAGCTCGGCGATCTTCGGTACGGAGAAAATCCCCACCAGCGCGCGGCGGTGTACCGGAAGATGTCGTGCAGGGAGCCCTCCGTCGTTGCGGGGACCCTGCTGCATGGGAAGGCACTCTCCTTCAATAACTACCTCGACCTCGACGCCGCACTCGAGATTGTGAAGGAATTTCGCTCTCCCGCATGCGCAATTGTGAAACACGCCAACCCATGCGGGGTGGCGGTGGCGGAGGAGGCGCTCCTGGCATTCCAGAGGGCCCGGGCCACCGACCCGGAGGCTGCCTTCGGAGGAATCATCGGCTTTAACGCCGCCGTGGATGAGAACCTCGCCGCGGAGCTTTCCTCATCTTTTTTCGAATGCGTGATCGCCCCCTCCTTCACGGCCCCGGCGATGGAGAAACTTCAGGCGAAGAAGAACCTCCGTATTTTGGAGCTGCCCTCTCTCGGTGAATGGCTGAGCAGGGGGGCAACGAAGGAGCCGGGGTATGAGCTGCGCTCGATCTCCGGCGGATTACTGGTTCAGGACCGCGATCTCGGATCCATCGGTCTCGGAGACCTGAAGCATGTGACGAAAGCCGAACCGTCCGCCGTTGAGGCGGGAGCTATCTTCTTCGCGTGGACGGTGGTGCGCCATGTGAGATCGAACGCCATTGTGATCGCCAATGACAAAGAAACCATCGGCATCGGGGCGGGACAGATGAGCAGGGTGGATGCCGCGCGCATCGCTGTTTCCAAATCAAGGAAGCCTCTCGAGGGGTGCGCAGCCGCCTCGGATGGATTCTTTCCTTTCCGTGATGGGATCGAGGCTCTCGCTCGCGCGGGAGTCAGGACTATTGTGCAGCCCGGCGGTTCGAAAATGGACAACGAGATTATCGCCGCCTGCGACGAGCTCGGCGTGGCAATGGTATTCACCGGGATGCGCTGTTTTAAACACTGAGAAGAAAGTAGTTAGTAGCTAGTAGTTAGTAGATAGGGAAGTCGGAGGAATAAAGTAGCTAGTAGTCAGTAGTCAGTAGTTAGGAAGATTGGAGGGAGAAAGTAGCTAGTAGACAGTAGTTAGTAGTTAGGGTTTTACAGTACCGTGGGTTTTCCTAGCTACTAACTACTGTCTACTAGCTACTGTAGTAATGACTGAAGTGTTCAATCTTACAGGCGGCGATGCGGAATGCATCAGGAAAGCTGCCGAGGCGCTGCGCGGGGGGAAGCTCGTTGTATTCCCCACAGAGACGGTATACGGAATTGGCTGCGACGCGTCGAACCGCGGCGCGGTGGAGCGCATCTACGCGGTGAAAGGCAGGCCCGAAAGCAAACCGCTCGCTCTGTATCTCTCGTCTGTAGCGGAGCTTGGCCGGTACGTTGAAAGTGTGCCTGAGGTTGCGGAAAAATTGATAAGCTGTTTCTGGCCCGGACCCCTTACCCTTCTCCTGTCGCGGGGCGGGGGAGGGGAGCGAATTGGCTTCCGCATGCCGGACGACGAGAACGCGCTCGCACTCATCCGCGAGTCGGGATGCGCAATCGCGGGTACGAGCGCGAACAGGAGCGGCGCCCCGTGCCCGGTCAGCGGTGACGAGGCGGTGCGGGCGATGAGGGGCCTCGCGGATATCGTGTTAAGGGGCGGGAGGACGCGGTATGCGGGGGAATCCACGATTATCGATTTGGGAGCCCCGGGGCCGGTCATCGTCCGCGAAGGGGTCATCGGCAGGGAGGAGATTGAGGCGGCGGTGGGCATAAAAGTAATGACAAATGACAAATTCCACAAAAGCAGGGCGATTAGGCGATTTGGCGATTAGGTTAAAATAAGAAGAGCGAGTAAGTGATTAGGCAATTGGGTTGAAACAGGGAACACCTAATAGCCTAATCGCTCAATCGCGCAACATTCATTCGGGTGATATGGTGAAAATCTCATTGGGGAGCGATCACGGCGGGTACGAGCTGAAGGAGGCGCTGAAAAGGCACCTCTCTTCCATCGGGCATGAGGTTGTTGACGTCGGTGCGTACGGAGTGGAATCTGTCGATTATCCGGACTACGGCGAGAAGGCAGCCCGGTCGGTCGCACAGGGAGAATGCTCTCGGGGGATCATCATCTGTAAGAGCGGGATAGGAATGAGCATCGTGGGGAACAAGATTGCGGGGGTGCGCGCGGCGCTCTGCCTCGATGAGGAGATGGCCGAACTGAGCAGGCGGCACAATGACGCGAACGTTCTCGTGCTCCCGGGGAGCCGCACATCGCCGGAGCATGCCTTCCGCATCGTGGATGTGTGGCTCCGGACGCAGTTCGAGGGGGGAAGGCACCAGCGCAGGCTGGATAAGATAAGGGCATTGGAGAAAAAGAAGGGCGATTAGGTGTTCACCGTTTTAACCCAATCGCCAAATCGCCTAATTGTCTAATCGCATGCTTTCATAATTGCCCAATCGCCCAATCGCCCAATCGCTAAGAAGAGCTGGTGGTCGGGATTTGTTTTGTCATTTGTTATCTGTCATTCCTTTTTTGAGGGAGGTATGCGTGCAACTGAATAATCTAAAGAAGGCCGATCCCGAGATCTGTGACGCGATTGAGAGGGAGATACTCAGGCAATCGGATGAGATTGAACTCATCGCCTCGGAAAATTACACAAGCCCGGCGGTGCTCGAGGCGACCGGATCCGTAATGACGAACAAGTACGCCGAGGGGTATCCCGCGAAGCGCTACTATGACGGGTGTGAGAATGTGGACCGGGTTGAAGAGCTCGCGCGGAGCCGGGCGTGTGAGGTATTCCGATGCGAGCACGCCAACGTTCAGGCGCACTCCGGCACGCAGGCGAATATGGCGGTCTATTTCACCCTCCTCTCCCCCGGGGATGCGATTCTCTCGATGGACCTCGCCCATGGCGGACACCTCTCCATGGGGCACCCGGTCAATTTTTCGGGGAAGCTCTACAAGATTTTCTCCTACGGCGTCCGGCGGGACACAGAGATCATCGACTACGAGGACGTCGAGCGGAAGGCCTTGGAGTTGAAGCCGAAACTCCTCATCGCCGGGGCAAGCGCCTATCCGAGGACGATCGACTATGAGCGGTTCGCGGATATCGCCCGGAAGGCAGGGTGTTTTTTTATGGTCGACATGGCGCACGTCGCCGGTTTGATCGCCGCCGGCTTTCATCCGTCTCCGGTGCCCTGTTCTGATTTCGTCACCACGACAACCCACAAGACGCTCCGCGGGCCGCGCGGAGGTCTGGTTCTCTGTCGCGAGAAGTTCGCGAAGGACCTGGATAGGGCCGTCTTCCCGGGGATGCAGGGTGGGCCGCTCATGCACGTGATCGCCGCGAAGGCCGTCGCCCTCAAGGAGGCGATGTCCCCAGAGTTCAAGGAGTACCAGCGTCGGATCGTCGCCAACGCGGCGGCGCTCGCGGAGGAACTCAAGACGAAAGGATTCAGAATCGTTTCGGGTGGGACGGACAATCACCTCATGCTCGTGGATCTCTCACCCCGGGGAATCACGGGGAAGATTGCCTCCGATTCGCTGCACGCCGCGGGAATCACCGTGAATAAGAATATGATACCGTTCGACACGCAGAAACCTACTGTCACAAGCGGGATAAGGCTTGGGACGCCGGCGGTGACCACGCGCGGGATGAGAGAGGCGGAGATGGCTCAGGTCGCCGGCCTCATCGCTCGAGTTCTCACGAGGTTGGGAGACGAGGAGACGGTAAAATCCATACGCGGGGAGGTCGCGGAGCTCTGCCGGGCGTTCCCGCTCTTTTATTGAGCGGAAGACGGAGACAATTAAGATTGGCTCTCTTTCGTTTTGTGTGGGTGACACAAGTTACCCCTCCCCCCTCCGAAGGGGGGAGGTAGGGAGGGGGGTGCTCTAGCGGGATGATCCCCTCCTGACGGCGGGAAGGCAAAACAAAACCCGGATTTCAGATTCCAAATTTTGGGATGCGGAAGTTGTAAGGGGTGCCTTAGTACTCGGGGCCATAAGTTCAGTGACGTAGTATGTTATTGTCGCCCGTTCATTATAGGCGCAATCATCCGGAATGCGTCATTGCGAGCCCCATGGAATGGGGCGCGACAATCTCAAATCTATTGGTAAGGGGTCACTTATGGGTGGTATCCATTTCGCTTGTCATCCCCGCGAAAGCCTGCCTATGCCGAAGCGGCTTCGCGCAGGCAGGCGGGGATCCATTATGAAACCTGGATTCCTGCTGGAGTTTACCCTCTTGAAAACGGGGGCAGGAATGACATATTCAGCAATGTCCCACCCATAAGTGACCCCTTAGCTATATTGGCACTTTTGAGTAGATTGCTTCGTCGCTTCCGGCTCCTCGCAATGACAGGATACTCTATGTTGTAGGGGCGCGATTTATTTCGGGGTCCGAATTTTGTAGTGTGAGGTGTTACAAGAGGAGGTCGTTTATGAAAAACTACTACTGGATTATGGCTCTCACCTTTGCAGTGCTTGCTCCCCGTGCGATTTTTTCGGAAGAGGAGATCACCGGGGATAAGCATCAGGCATTCCGCGTCTCTCCGGACAAGTATCTCGATCGCGCAATTGTGCTTGAGGACACCTTTGAGAAGGTGGCGGAGCATTTCAATAGGATGGAAATTGATAACTACTATAACCCGGGGCAGTACGTGAAGTTCTTCGTTGGACAGAGCCCGTACCCGTGCATCGGAATGCGTCTGCCCTCGGTTGAGGATGCCCTTGATAAGTGCTCCCGGGGAGATCTCTTGAGGGTCCACGGCACCCTCAAGACGATCATGGAGAAACGCATGAAGGAGACAGTTCGCGGGAAATCCCTGGGAGGGGCGGCGTGGGAGGAACACGTGTATGTGTATGGCCCCCGGGAGAGCGAGCTAATCTTCCTGGTGACCCGAGTCGAGCGGGGCTGGGGGAAAGGGGACTCTCCCGAGGAGATGTTCGCCGAGGGAACGAACTTGAAGGAAGAGCACTACCAGGAGATTCCGCCGGAGCAGATCGCGGGCGAAGGAGTGAAATTGATCGAGCGCTCGGTCTGGTTTGAGGGGGAATTCGGGGGGATATCCGAGAATTTTACCGACTTGGAGAAAGCGGCGGGGACCGCCCCCGATAAGGTCATCAAGTTCAGCGTGAAGGGATGCCGCGTTCTCTGCTATGTTCCTTTCAACGATGCGAATCTTGCCGGTTTCCGCGCCATCCCAAGCGGAAACAAGGTTCAGGTATATGGCAGGGTCCGGATGAAGGAAACACCGAAAGGGGAGTTTACGGGGTTCTTTGTGGATCGCCTCACGAAAACGGTATCCAAGGCATCCGCGACGCCCACCGCGGGAACCGGAGCGGGCGCACGATAGGAGAGAGAAGGCGCTACTCTTCGCCCTCCTCCGGTATGGTTTCTTCGGTGTCTTCCGTTCCAACCGAGTAGTCCACCCTCTTGGCCTGTTCGTGCACCCATTTGTTCCACTCGTTCAGCATTGTGGACTCTTCCCTCGACTGGACGCGCTTCCGGAATGTCTCGAGATTTTTCGTGATCTCCTGATCGGTAGGCTCTTTTCGCGAGATCACTGAGAAAAAGCAGGATCCCTTCTTGATGTCGATAACCGGGCTCGGCGCGCCCGGCTCCAGCGTCACCGCCGCGCTCGCGATCTCCTGTTCCTGCCCGAGCTCCGGGATTGGCCCCCTGGCGGTGAACGCCGCGCTCTCCTTAAGGGGTATGGAGAGTGCCGCGCACGATGCGGCGAAATCGGTTTTGTTCTCCTTTATTTGATTTATCGCCTCGGTATGCTTTTCCACGGCGACCTCGTGAGCCTTCTCCTTCGCTTTCTGCTCCTTTATCTTTTTCAGGATAATCTCGCGGGCTTCCTCAAATTGCATCATGGTCTCGTCAACCTTCTTTTTTGGAAGGATGATGCAATACGCCTTGTTCGGAATCTCGACGATATCGCCGAACGACCCGACCTCGGTGGAGAACGCCGCCTTGGCGAACTCCTTACTGGGACCGATATCCTTCACCGGCTCATTCTCGGCGAAAAGACCGGTCTCCTTGAGCTCGACCAAGGATTTCTTGGCGAGTTCCTCCAGATTCGGATTATCCACGAGGGCCAGGGAGATGTCGACGGCCTTGGCGTAGGCGGCCCCCTTTGCCTCTTCTATCACATGGTCCTGTTTTTCCTTTTCAAGCTTCGCCCGGATTGCTTCCTTGACCTCTTCCATCGGCTTTGTACCGGGCTCCTGAAAATCTTCCACCTGAATAATCTCGTAACCCCTCTGGGTCTTTATGGGATCACTGATCTCCTCCTTCTTCATGGAGAACGCCTTATCCGAGAGCGCCTTCGGCATCCCGGAAGCCTCGAAGAAGCCAAGCTCCCCGCCCTTGTCTTTTGTCTTTTCATCCTGGGAATATTTTTTGGCGAGAGCGGCAAAGTCCTTTCCCTTGCGAAGTTGTGCGATAATGCTGTCTGCAAGGGTCTTCGCGGCTGATTCTGCCTTCTCCCGATCTTTCCCTTCGACTTTAAGGAGGATATGCCTGTACTTCACGCGCTTCCCGTGAGAGAACTCGTCTATGCGCTCCTCGTAGTGGCTTGTGATCTCCGCGTCGGTCAGTGTCGGTTTCACCGTGGGCACGCTGCACGGGATATAGAGATAACGGGCATCTACTTTTGCGGGCACCTTGAACTCCCCGGGGTGATCGGCATAGTAGTTCTTGAGTTCCTCTTCGGTGGCAGTGACGGATTTCAGCATATCCTCCGACTGAAAGAGCGCGTACTGTATCGTGTACTTTGTTTCTTCGTCGCGGTACCTGCGCTCCAGTTCCGTGTCGGGGACCCAGATTCCGGCGCGCGTGAGTTGCTGAAGATGATTGATCATCAGCGTTTCTTTTGTCCATTTTTCATACACGGATGGGGTGACACCGGCGAAAGTGAGAACATTCTCATATACCTTTGGGTCGAAGCTTCCATCCTTCCCAAACTGCGTTTGGATTATGTGAGCGAGCTCCCTGTCGGAAACGCGCATCCCCGTTCGGCGCGCCTCGCCGAGCATGATGAGCCGTTCCCATGCCTGCTCCCTGATCTGAGGCTTCGTGAGATTCGTGCGGCTCTGGAAGAGTGTGTGGTATGTCTGGGTAGCGTCACACGCTTCATCGAGCTCGCTCGCGGAGACCTTCCTGCCGAAGAGCTCCCCCGCGGGTCCGCTCTTGCCGGACCGCGCCCGGAGTCGCACGCCGACCCCCCAGGGGATGAAGGTGACGATAACGACGATCACGAGGATCCAAAGGATGAGCTTCATTTTGCGTCTGAAGAATGAGAGCATTGTAAAACCTGCCTTTCATGCCGTGCAATCAGAGGAGCTGATTGACGCGGAAGGACATTATACGTTGATTCCCTCCCGGCGCAAACCGGAAAATGATTATATTAGTAAGGGGTCAGTTATGGGGGGTATCCATTTCGCTTGTCATCCCGGCACTTCGACTGCGCTCAGTGTAAACTCGAGCGGGGATCCATGTGTGCCCGGCATGTGCTGCATCTCGCAAGCTGAAAGGAGCTTGCCGGAGTCGGTAGCGGCAACCGTAGCCGAA
>JAPLCW010000146.1 GCA_026392015.1 Candidatus Auribacterota bacterium
TGCTGCAGCGGTACGGCTTGGTGCTTCCATCGACGCTTGCGACGGCGTAATGTCGCTGGGTTCAACCGCCGGATGCCGAAAACGGCACGTCCGGTGGTGTGGGAGGGACTGCGGGCGAAATCCCGCAGCCCCGACCCGATCCATAATATGCTTTTCTGCAAGAGGTAACGATTGGATTCCTGCTGGAGTTTACCCTCGTGAAAACGGGGACAGGAATGACTCGGAAAGCATGTAAATGTCTTTTAATTGGAAACGGGGGAAAGTCCTCCTCCCGCAACGGCGAATAATTGACTAAAACCTTCACCCAGTAGGTGCGGCTGAGTTAAAAACAATAATTTTGCAGGGTCTTGATTTATCAAGCCCGCCAACGGGTCGGATAAAACCTGTCCTGAGCTTGCCGAAGAATCCGACCCCTACATTATCCGCCATTCCGGGCTCCTCTTGTCTATTGTACTACAGGCTAAATTCTGCTATCATCAAACAACACGAGTAGCGGGGTATATCGAGCAAATTAGTCTTCTGCATACAGATCCCGGATACGAAAAAAAACCTTAGAAAACTTAGCGGCGCAAAGCCACGGGTCTAATTCTCGAGATAGCGGAACAAGATGCCCGGACTACCGAAGATCTCTAACGGAGATGAGAAGTAGTTCGGATTTTTTATTGAACGGAAGGGGCCATGAAAGCATTAGGTGCGTGCTGTTGGTTTATTGGGGTGGGGGCATTGTTTTCCGGATTGCCCATCAATGCCCATCTGGCGACCGCATCTTGTCCGATGTTCCACCGAGCTTCACGGCTCACCGACGTGAGCGCGCTGTATTCCGTGCCGTCGCAGGGAGATCTGCCCTTGAGCCACTCTATCGGGCGCGCCGCCGCATCTCTCCCGGCTGGGCCGAAGGCGATGGCGAAGCTCGCCCCCTGGGTGGTGGAGAATACAGAAGGCGGCGTAGAGGCCGAGTTTCTCGTCGTCCTCGCCGACCAGGCCGATCTCTCCGGGGCCGCTGATTTTTCGACCCGGGTCGAAAAGGGCATCTACGTGTTCGATACTCTCAGGGGAAAGGCGTATGCTACGCAGAAGGCTCTCCTCGACTGGCTCGCGGCGCGTGGGATCGAGCACCGCTCCTTTTACATCATCAATGCGGTCTGGGTGAAGGGGGATCGCGATATCGCCCTTGCCCTTGCCGGTCGCAGGGAGGTTTGGCGCATCGAGGGGAACCCCATGATCTATAACGACCTTCCCGCTCCCTCCGGGCGCAGTCAATCAAACAACCCTTCCGCCATCGAATCTAATATCACTTATGTCCGCGCCCCCGAGGTATGGGCGCTCGGACATACCGGGGAGGGGATCGTTGTGGGCGGCCAGGACACCGGATATCAATGGGATCATCCGGCACTGAAGGGTAAATATCGTGGATGGAACGGCTCATCTGCCGATCATGACTACAATTGGCATGACAGCATACACGCGGGGGGAGGGGTGTGCGGACCGAATTCGCCCGTTCCGTGCGATGATTACGGGCACGGTACGCATACAATGGGCACAGTCCTCGGCGATGACGGGGCGGGAAACCAGATCGGTATGGCGCCCGGCGCCAACTGGATCGGGTGCAGGAACATGGACCAGGGCGCCGGGACCCCCGCCACATATATCGAGTGCTTCGAGTTCTTCCTTGCCCCGTATCCTGTGGGAGGAAGCCCTGCTCAGGGCGATCCATTGAAGGCGCCTGATGTGACGAACAACTCATGGGGCTGTCCGACGTCGGAAGGGTGCTCCTGGAACACGCTTCAGGCAGCCGTCGAAGCGCAGCGCGCCGCGGGCATCATGACGGTGGTATCGGTGGGAAATTATGGATCGTCCTGTTCCACGGTTCAGGATCCCCCCGCAATCTATGGTGCCTCCTACTCGGTGGGCGCGCTGAACAAGGGGACGGATACGATCGCCTCTTTCAGCAGCCGGGGGCCGGTTACCGTGGACGGCAGCAATCGACGGAAACCGGATATCTCGGCGCCCGGCACCAACATCCGTTCAAGCGTCCCTGGGGGTGGGTACGAGGGTGGATGGAGCGGCACCTCGATGGCGGGACCGCACGTTGCGGGTGCGGTGGCGCTCCTCTGGTCGGCGCGGCCGCTTGAGCTCAAGAACCAGATTGACTCGACCGAATATGTACTGGGCGAGTCGGCGACCCATATCTCATCTTCGGCTTGCTCGAGCAGCGGATGGCCGAACAATGTATTCGGCTATGGGCGCCTGGACGTAAGGGCGGCGATCGACCAGGAGACGCCGACAATGCCTCCTTCGCCCCAGATGTCTCCTACGTCGACACCTACGCCTACGGCTCCGGCGCCGACTGAGACGCCTATAGCGCCGGCAATAACGAGTATAACGCGCAATGAAGTTACAGGGGATATTATGATCTCCTGGACTGGCAGTTGCGATGTGGATATTTATTATGCAGTTGATTTGCAATCAGCATTTACGCTTGCGCAGAGCGGTGTCTTCGGAGGGTCATGGACAGATGATGGAATCCGAACCGGCGGACACCCGAATGGTGCGCGCGAGAGATATTACAAGATCGTCTGTGCCGGTACGTCACAGTACGCTTCGGATGCAGTGGGAATGTTCAGATATTCGCTCGCCTCAGGCTATAACTTGATATGTCTGCCGCTGATTCCCTACAACAGCGATATAGATGTGGTATTAGGGAGTCAACTGACGGAAGGGAGCCCTCTTACCGGAGACAAGATATACACACAGGATCCGAATTATGGGGATGAACTGCACTATGCGTATCTGTCTTCCACATACCATGAATGGAAGGGCGCTTTAGATGAGGCGTCCGTTGTGCGGGAGAAAGGGTATCTCATGCAGATTGATGCGGGGCATACACGATTGACGCAATATATCGTGGGGAAAGTACCTTCCGCGAGCGTGGGGATGCCTGAGTTTGCGATGGGTTATAATTTGATGGGGAACGTGTGGCCTGTCGATGTAACTTTTGATGCGGGCAATTTGAAGGAGAGCGGGGCGAACGCGGGAAGTGCCCTGACAGGTGACCGTATCTATTCGCAGTCGAACAGCGGTTATGGCGGAAGCTTGGATTACAGCTGGTTATCAAGCAGTGACGGATTGTGGCACGGCACGCTCACCGGGTTTGCGAGAGGCTACGGATGCTGGTATATCATCAACAGTGATAAGAGCCCATTCAGCTGGGTGAATCTGAAGCTGTACAGCGAGCCGCCGTATTGAGCCAGTGGCATCGCACGTAACATCTTGAGATACAATCAAGTTTATAATAAGGCGCATTATAGTAAATGAATAATGGGGGAGAGTAACCGATGAGAATTGAATCCATTATGCGCATATTCCGAAAGAAATGCCCGCGGTGTTCTGACGGGAGGCTGCGATCAAAAGCTTGGATTCGGGCAACTGCGCTACTGAAGAAGGTGCGCGCTATCCTGACTCATGGACCTACTATGAATGCGATCGATGCGGATCTAGGTTAAAGATAGGCAATAATGGCAGAATTGAAGACCCAAGTGAAAAGGAATGGGTACAGAATTACCAAACAGAAAGGGCCGTTTAACAAGACCTTGGAGCGTGCGCAGTACACTGTGCCCCCTGGGGCCGGTAGAAAAGACGTTTTGATCAAAAGAGTGCCAGAATAGGCAGAATCATTGAATCAGGCAGAGAATCAGGGAAAAACTTGGGACGCATAAACGGAATAAGGCCGGGGCGGTAGAATGATTTACCATCCACCTGATAGCATTGAGAAGGTATTAGATAAGATGCGCCAGGATTTGAGAAAGACAGAGCCGTGCTTCTGTGATAAGTGCCGTCCTTTATTCCACGGTTTTTTAAACGGTGGTTTGAGAGATAGCCGGATAAGTAGGAGCGGGAAGCCAGTTTATATTATAAGGAAACAATCAAGCCAAAGGAGGGGATAAAGATGAGAGCAACATTAGTGGTAGTTGCAAACGTGATGTTGATGGCGGGTTTGTGCGGCACGATGATAGCGGGGAGTATTGATTCACCCGGCGCGCCATCAGCGGGAAGCGGGATGTATACACTCTCTCAGATATATGATTACATGAACTCGGGGATAGACGTAACACCTATACCAAGTTTCCAAGAACCCGCCGTGGCTCCCGGACCGACGATGAAGACCACGAAGCAGATTTACGAGGACATCAAGGCGAAATTTGCCCAGTGCAACGCGACTGCCGATGTTGTGATGCCGGGCTATACGTTTTTCTGCACGCAGCCGGGGAGTTGGGGAGTACAAACGGGAAACTATGTAACCCCAACCCCAACCTCAACGCCAACCCTAACCCCGACCATAACCCCCTCACCCACCCCAACTATAACTCCAACCTGCCCAACCGGTGACCCTTGGTATGTGCAATATGGACCGTGTGGGGAGGGTAAAGTGGTTCTGATAGGGAGCATGTACGTTGCCAAGTGGACAAATAATGAGGGCACCGCAAGCAACGAGAGAAAGGGTTGGCCCGCCGCCCGCCAATGGGCCACCGGACTAGACTGGTTAGGCAAGGACTCTGGATGGAGGCTTCCGACGGATATTGAAATAGCCTCCATATGTGAGGCCAAGTCTAGCCTGGGCGCGTACGAGGCTGAGACCCGCCCATATTACTGGTCCGACACCCAGCGCGACTCCGCGTCGGCCAACTGGATCGAGGACTTCTCTAGGCCTGTGGATTGCACCGTGCAGAGCGGCAACTGGGTCGACACTAACCGCGTGCGCGCCGTGCGTAATGCAATGTGAACAATTTGATCCATGCTGCCCTCGCGAAGGCGGCTGCAGCGGGTCAAGTTTGATTTCTCCGTTCGGTACGGCAGGTCGGCGGACGCGAAGCGCATGCCATCTGCGGAGATAACTCCGAAATTTCTCTGGAGAAGATCCGTGATTTTATCGTAAACAAATAATGAGGAAAGAATAGAGCAGAATCAGGCAAATGATAAGGGCATATAAACGGAATAAGGCCGGGGCGATAGCATAATTTGCCGTCCATCTGAAATCATTGAGAAGGTACTAGACAAGATACACAAGGAGCTACAGAAGGCAGAGGTATGCTTCTGTGATAAGTGCCGTCCTTTGTTTCAGAAGTTTATCAAACGCTGGTTTAAGAGATACCCGGACAAGTAAGAGTTGGAAAGCCGGTTTATATATAAAGGGAAACAAGCAAACCAAAGGAGGGCGGAAAGATGAGAGCAACATTAGTGGTAATTTTAAGCGTGATGTTTGCGGCGGGTTTGTGCGGTACGGTGGTTGCGGGGAGTATTGATTCACCCGGGTTGCCCACGGCGGGGAGCGGGATGTACACGCTCCAGAACCTGTATGACTACCTTACGAGCGGCACGGCGCTCATGGTGCAGACCAGTTTCCAGGAGCCCGCCTCGGGCCCCGGCTCGACGATGAAGAGCACGAAGGAGATCGGTGACGCGATCAAAGATAAGTTCAACCTGTGCGCTGCCACAACCGATAATGTTGAACAGGGAGTGACTTTCTTCTGCACGCAGCCGGGAAGCTGGGGAGTTCAGACAGGAACATTAGTTGCGCTGCCGAGACCGACAGCAACCCCAACCTCAACCGCAACCCCAACCGCAACCCCAACGCCGACGTGGGGCCAGACCAGATGCGAGGCGAAGGGCGGCTTGTGGGCACCGCTAAATGGCGGGCTAGTGGGGAATGGCTGCTGGTTCAAAGCGGCATTTCAGGAAAACTGCAGCGCGGCTTGTGGAGCCCTTACCCTAGGATGTGATACGAGACAGTGGAACGACAACGGGACTGTAACTTGCAGCATTATGAGGCAATTAGGGCCCAGTACTTGCTCATTCTGTCAGTCTGGGGGTTCTTCAATGGGCGACACATCATCTCCGGCGATTGGGACGTCGTACTGGGAAGGGACTGGATGCATCTATCGGCCGGACTCAGTCAGCCAGGCATGCGATGCTACTATAAACACGAGTGACGCTAATTGGGGCAAACGGATCTGCGTCTGCAACCCTGAGCCGTAGACTCTATCATCTGAATCATCCGCGGGTGGGCGGGCGCTATGCGCTTTCCCACCTGCGGAGATAACTCCGGATCTTCTCTGGAGAAGATCAGTGATTTTATCGTAAGTAAATAATAAGTTGGAGTAGGGCATAGCCAGAGAAGCAGGGAGAGTAAGATCAAGGCGAGGGCATAATTTTCGATGGTGGAATCAAGAGAGTGGGCTGTTGTTTACCGTAGCCGGGACTGTAGCCGATACTTAAGTATCGGCTACAATATCTATCATAAATCTTAAAAAGCCCACACTTTTTCTTGCATGATCTAATTTTCTGTCCGCCTAAAAGCATTGAGAAGGTACGAGACAAGATGCACAAGGAACCAGACAAGCTAGAGGCGTGCTTCTGTGATTAGTGCCATCCATTATTCCGCAGGTTTATCAAAAGCTGGTTTAAGAGATACCCGGACAAGTAGGAACTGGAAAGCCGGTTTATATATTATAAGGAAACAATCAAACCAAAGGAGGGAATGAAGATGAGAACAACATTAGTGGTAATTTTAAGTGTGATGTTAATGGCGGGTGTGTGCGGCATGGTGGTTGCGGGGAGTATTGATTCCCCCGGCGCGCCTTCTGCGGGAAGCGGGATGTACACGCTCCAGAACCTGTATGATTACCTGACGAGCGGCACTGCGCTCACGGTGCAGACCAGTTTCCAGGAGCCCACGTCAGGTCCCGGCTCAACGATGAAAACCACAAAACAGATCGGGGATGCCATCGCAACATCATTTGCCTTGTGCGATGCGACTGCCGACAAAGTAGCGAGCGGCACGAGGTTCTTCAGCACGGTGCCGGGAAGCTGGGGTGTGCAGACGGGGACATTAGTTGTAGTGCCAACCCCAACCCCGACCATAACTCCCACCATAACCCCAACCCCGACCATAACCCCAACCGCAACGCCAACAGTCCCTGCATATTGTTCCTCCGCTAACGGCTACTGGGCCCCGAAGAATGATGGCTCGGGAGAGAGCGGGTGTTGGATTAAGGGGGCTGTCGCCACCAGCTGTAACACAGCGTGCAACTCAAAAGGGTTGAAATGCGACCAAGTGAATTTTAACGACCCCGAGTGTTCAATAATACCAAATATACCTGGAGCTTTTCCGTGCAGCACTTGCGGGGGGTCGCTGACATACGGCAACGCCGTGCAAGCGATCCAGGGGTGTGGAAGCTGTGGAGGGTCGGGGGCGTGTCGCGTGAATCCCGCCGGGACCGCGCAGGACTGTTCAGCAACCTTCACCGACACTAACTGGTATCTGCTTTGCGTCTGTATTCCCAACTGACCAGATGATCATCCGCGGGTGGGAGGGCGTTGCGCGCCTTCCCACCTGCGGAGATAACTCAGGATCTTCTCTGGAGAAGATAGGTGATTTTATCGCAAGCAATAATCAATGGAAGTAGGGCATAGCCAGAGAAGCGAAGACCCTAAGCGAAGTCGAAGAGACCTTGTCGAAGTAAGGGCAAGGGTGGGGGGGCTCTATCCCCCAAGACTGACAGTAGTGACTCAATTTGGATGCCTTTGATTTGTAGAGGTTCGACGAACTTGTCCTGAGAGAAGCCGAAGGATCAAGCCCCTACAACATAGAATAGTTATATTCTGTATGTAATAGAGACACTGCCAGACTGACCCAGTACCGCTATTCAGGACGCAGATGAACGCAGAGCACGCAGGTACAAAAATGGTTCGAAGTGAAAATCCCAAGTCTGAAAGCTGCTGTTTTGCTAATCTTAATCTGCGTTATCCGCGGAATCCGCGTCCCAATAAATTGGGCGGGAGTGGTGATTGGGCTATTTTGCACAATGAAAGGAAGGTGGCAAGATGAAAAGGTTGATGACAGTAACGTTTGGTGTGATCCTTGCGTCAGGTGTGGGCGGGATGGCAGTCGGTGGGAACATTGACTCCTCTGGCGCGCCTTCATCGGGCAGCGGAATGTATTCGCTCTCTCAAATCTATGACTATCTGAACTCGGGGACAGCGGCAACCATTCCCGGAAGCTTTCAGGAACCCGGAGCAGCACCCAGTTCGACGCTGAAGACAACGAAGGAAATCTACGACGACATCAAGGCGAAGTTGGACCTGTGCGCAACCACCACCGCAGCGCATGTGAAAGCGGGCCAGTTATTCTTCTGCACGCAGCCGGGGAGCTGGGGTGTCCAGACGGGAACGCTCATTGTACCGCCGACACCGACACCTACGATAACACCCACAATAACGCCATTGCCAATTCTCGCATCCTGTAAAGCCATTAAAACAGCGATTCCTGGAGCAGAAAGCGGAACCTATACCATTGACCCGGATGGTTCGGGAGGGAATGCCCCCTTCCAGGCTTACTGCGACATGACCTCTGATGGTGGAGGATGGACTCTGGTAGTCCGGGTGGTGAACGATAGAATCCACTGCAACTCATCTGCGGCCGGCACACTCACCTCGCAGACGCAGGCCAACTCTGCCAAATTATCGGATGCGGTCATTAACGAAATTTCGACCGACTACTACAGGTTTACATGCGGATCCGTTACCAACTGGTTCGATGCTATTGAAAAGACATTCCAGGCCGATGGGACCGGCGATACGACTATCACAAAGGCAAAAGCGACCGGGATCGAGGGTACGTGGTGCTACGGCCCCACCGTAGCGAGCGAAGGGGGACTCCGCAACGCCGCATGTTCGCCGACAAGCGTTTATGGGCACGTATCACTCGGCGGATGCTATGATTCGACGATCTGGGGGGCATCGGGATATATGTTCGCGCGTTGAAGCGGCGCGAGAGTTTGCCGTGTTTTCCCGGGTGAAGCGGGGGCGATAGCCGCGCGTCGGATAGAGGTGGCGAAAGGGCTATTATCATGAAGGCGATCCCGCGATGCAGGATTGGCCTGCTATGCTAGCCGTCGCGGGTCAGGGCATGCGGTATCCTCATCGCTCCCTGCCATCGGCGGATTTAACCTCGGATCTTCTTACGCGAAGACTCGGAGTTATCTCCACCGGTGGGAAAGCGCAGAGCGCCCGCCCACCTGCGGATAGTAGTCATATTGTGTTTCCTCTACCTCGTGTAAAGGTACCCATCCTGGTCACCCGCAATACCCGGTAATATGCATCCGAAATAATCATCATATGCCCCATATATAGTCTTTGCCCCGGTGCCCGGTTGCCCATTACTCGTGACAAGAGCGGTACAATTTGATGGGTGGCAGTTGGATTCCGTTACGAATTCCCCAGTATAGGTCGTTTTATATTTCATGATACCTGCTGTGCAGATACTTGTCGCATTAAAATCTTTGCCCGCTGCATCGAAGTAACACGACTTTATAGTGGTGTTGCCGCACGATAAACGATAGATTTCGCTAGATATAGCATTTATTGACGCGTCAGACAGTTTCGCCGTGTCCGCCTGATCTGGCGCAGTTAGAGTGCCCACCGATGCTGTATCTATGTGCAGCCTGTTAGTTCCCTTCATCCTGACGACCAATGTCCACCCGCCGCCGTCATTGGTCATGTCGCAGTAGGCCGAGAAGGGAGCATTCCCACCGGAACCATCGGGGTCAATGGTGTAGGTGCCGTTGCCTGCAGAAGGAGTGGCCGTAAGAATTGCTTTACAGGATGCGTAAATACCATATGGGGTTGGAGTTGGCGGTACAACTAATGTTCCCGTCTGCACCCCCCATCTTCCCGGCACCGTGCTGAAGAACTTCGTGCCACTCGCTACTTTGTCGGCAGTCGCGTCGCACATGGCAAATGACGTCGCGACGGCATCACCGATCTGTTTTGTGGTTCTCATCGTTGATCCGGGCCCTGACGTGGGCTCCTGGAAACTGGTCTGCACCGTGAGCGCGGTGCCGCTCGTCAGGAAATCGTACAGGTTCTGGAGCGTATACATCCCGCTCCCCGCCGAAGGGGCCCCCGGAGAGTCAAGGCTCCCGGCAACAGCCACGCATGACAGGCCAACCATAAAAATCAAACTCAGAGCTACTGTGATTAACTTTTTCATTTTGGTACCAATCCTTTCTTGATTCATTTTGAATTTGATAAAAGCGCGATTGCCACGTCCCGCTCAGCGGGACTACAGCACTCGCGATGCAAAAGGATCAGATACCTACCGGCGGGGCGCGGATGGGAGAAAGTTTGGCAAGACTGCTTCTATAAACCGGCATATCGCAACACCGGATACGTGCACAGGAATCATCTTTTCCAATCCTTGGCAAAAAGACTGTCCAGGCATCATTGTCATATCTCTCGTGGCTGTTGCTCATCCCTGTTACGGAAACACAGCCGCCGGATATTTCAGAATCATCCGCGCCGCCCGAAAGCCTGCTCCTTGATTCATCCCCGATCTCTTTCCAAGGACCGGGATCTGTTTTCGCGAGATACTGCACGGTCCGGCCGGGCCCGAAATGCATCCATCCTGCGTTCTCTCCCCACGCATAGCCGTCAAACTGGCCGGTCTCATCCAGGTATACTCGCGAATGACTTGTGCGGAAGCTGACCCAGCCCGTAACTTCGGACCAGGCAAATCCTGACAGCTTGCCATGTCCATCGTTGTTGACTCCCCAGTCAGAGGAGCCCCGGTTGGAGTAGTGTTCCCCGTTCAGAGGATGGCCTTCGCCGAGACTCACCCAGCCGCAGTTCTCAAGCCATATCCACCCCACCAATATATTCGAGCCGATCTTTAAGTCTGCATGTGTCGTCCTGAGATTTACCCACCCTGCGTTCTCCCCCCAGATCACGTCATAACCCGCTACGATTCTGCCAGTCTTCGGTATGGCAACACCCGATTGCGGAATGCTGTCACTTCTTTCCGAGTTGGGGAAGAATGGAAAATCATAGCACTGAGGAAAGGGAGGATGTGCGGGTATGGCATTGGCAGTGGAGGCTGCGAAGAGGGCTAAGGCAAAGATAATTAGAGTCATAATATTTCCCGCAGGGGTGATAAAATCAACACGACTACAATAACCCTTGATACATATACCTGCATATTCTGTGCCAACTTTACAATTTTTCCTTCATTAGTGAAAAATAGTTGTAATTGCTACGAGGCGAAGTAGTTGCAACTATATGCGCAAAGATACAGATTTTAAATGCATCCTAAAAAGCCCAATCTGCATACTTAGTTTATACCTCCGAGAGCCAAAAGTGTAAACTTACTTTATGTCCGCGCTTGTACATGTCCGCGCTTGTATATTGTAATACCAGCTAAATTCTGCTATCATCGAGAAACGAGTAGCGGGTTATATCGAGGAGAGTGATCGCTTACATACAGATCCGAAAAAGCAAACCTTAGAAAACTTAGGGGCACAAAGCCACGGGTCTAAATCCCGCCGTAGCGGGACAAGATGGCCGGACTGCCGAAGATCTCTAATGAGATAAGAGGTAGTTCGGCTTTTTTATAGTTGGGGAAGGATATACTCCTGTAGTGCGTTTCCGGGGTCAAATCTTTATCCTTGAATTTTAGAAGGCAGGACAGCTTTCCGGCAGTTTGATGTAAATTGATTCTGGCGCAAAGTGCTGGGTCAGCGTGAGAAAGAGTGTAGCTTAAGTTTGTGCTTCATACTATTCAAGCCGCGGAGGTACGGAAAGGGCGGGGATGCAACGTGACATTGTTATTGCATTCTTTGCGCTTGATTCTGGCTACCCCCTGCTTCTCGGGAGGCAGGTCGGGCAGGCCCAAAGGGCATGGTTTCTGCGGTGGAATATATCATTCACCACTATTGCGGCCAAAAGAGAAAGGAGAGTTGAAAAGATGAAAAAGTTGATGACGTTAGTGTTAGCTTTGATGTTTGCGGTCGGCCTGGCCGGTATGGCCATAGCCGGCAGTCTTGATTCACCCGGCGCCCCATCAGGCGGAAGCGGTATGTATACGCTCTCGCAAGTATATGATTACTTGAACTCGGGAATAAAGGCAACACCTGTCTCCGGTTTTCAGGAACCCGGCGCAGCCCCTGGTCCGACGATGAAGAGCACAAGGGAGATCTACGAGAGCATCGAGGCCAAATTTGACCAGTGCCCCGCCACTACTGCTAATGTGGAGTCAGGAGTGAAGTTCTTCTGCCATGTATCGGGAAGATGGGGAGTGCAGACAGGAACCGGGTTAATGCAGCCAACCCCAACCATAACCCCAACCATAACCCAAACCCCAACCATAACCCCAACACCAGCCCCAACCATGACCTCAACCCCATGGGGATATCCTGATGTAGTCGTGATAGGTGGTATGTATGTTGCGAGCGATAAGGATGGTCTTGGATGTGCGGGAGGTGGATCGAAAAATTGGACTGAGGCCGCATCCTGGGCAGAGGGCTTGGAGTGGTTAGGGGCGACGGACTGGAGAATGCCTACTGGGGGTGCGGGAGGAGAGCTGTCGACGATATGTGAGTACAGAAGTAGTTTAGGATCTTATTATACAAACTATTATTGGTCTGCCACTGAACTTTCCACATCGCTTGCGTGGGCAGTTTATACCTCTGAGGATCAATGGATGTGTGTTGTCTTCAATAACGATAAAAACGGACCATACCATGTACGTGCGGTTCGTACCAGATAATAGATCATGCGGATCAAATTCGCAGTCCTTCCCCAATGGGGATTCAGAATTTGTGCAAGTCATAACAATCATTCATTTTCAATTTATTTTTTGGGTTATGGTTATATTGCATGACAACATGATTTGACTATCCGCAGTTGGGCGGGCGTTGCGCGCTTTCCCATCTGCGGAGATAACTCCGGATCTTCTCTGGAGAAGATCAGTGATTTTATGTAAGCAAATAATGAGTGGGAGTAAGGCGGTCTTGTGGTGAAAGTTGAGCTGAGTATCCGGGCGGCGGCGATTCCCGGCGATACGGAAAAGTCCGGGCTCACCCAATACAAGGTACCCCCCCGACCAAGTGGGGTATATGTAATATGACAACGGTGATATACACATACTCTCTTACTCAAACACCGGGGGCAAGGACAAAAGGTATGGGAAAAGGAAGTGATGCGATGAGCTATCCATTTCGCTCTGTCTCAGGATGGCCCCGCCATTCGGCGGGCCAAGGATCCTGAGTTTATATACACATGGGCACTCGTGTCCAATTAGTAATAAAGGATCACCGATAATTTGGACGGGAGTGGGAAACAGGCCGGATGCGCACAATGAGAGGAAGGTGGAAAGATGAAAAGGTTGATGACGTTAGTGTTAGGTTTGCTGTTCGCGATTGGGTTGGGCGGAATGGCCGTTGCCGGGAGTATTGATTCAACGGGTGCTCCCTCATCAGGGAGCGGGATGTACACGCTCCAGAATCTGTATGACTATCTGACGAGCGGCGCGGCGCTGACGGTGCAGACAAGTTTCCAGGAGCCCACGTCAGGGCCCGGATCAACGATGAATAGCACGAAGGAGATCGGTGACACGATCGCGGGTAAGTTCAGCCAGTGCAATGTAACCGCTGCCCATGTTGAGTCAGGCTGGACGTTCTTCTGCACGCAGTCGGGAAGCTGGGGAGTGCAGACGGGTACCGGGTTAATGCAGCCAACCATAACCCCAACCCCAACCATAACCCCAACCCCAACCATAAATATCGCATCCTGTAAAACCATTAAAACTGCAATTCCTGCTTCAGTCGACGGCGTCTACACCATTGACCCCGATGGTCAGGGGGTCGGGAGTGATCCCTTCTCGGCCTACTGCGACATGACCACCGGCGGCGGCGGCTGGACCCTTGCCGCGTTTAGAGGTTCTGGCGTAACTAATGGTGACACTTTCTCTAAACATGGGGCAGTCGTGACTAATTTCGGGGAATCTCAGTCATCCGGAGATTGGTCACTCGATATATGCAACAACAAAATCAACGAAGGTGCCGACTACAGCGAAATGGTAATAACTTCAGGTATAACAGAAAGCCATATTATAAATGGATTTACGTACGCATGGTTTTTCTCTTTTAATGGGACATACAAGATTAGCGTGGACTGGGGCACCATCAATGAAGTTGGGACTTACGGTTGGAAATGTAGCGCTGGCGAAGGGTATACATCATCGAGCGCATGGCATAGTGCGGCGAATACCTGGAGAACCGATGCAGGGGGGGGGCAGTGGATTACGGGGATGGAGACTGGTACAGGAGGTATTCTGTATTGGACAGTTTGTAGTGGTGCGGCTCCTCAGGGTTGGGAGCATCCGGGATATTTCTGGGTTCGCTGATATGGCCGCAGATTTGATCCGTTTTAGCCGTTGCCGGCAAGGGAGTGCAGTTTTCGAATTGCTCCCTGTCGGCGTCGGAGATAACTCCGGATCTTCTCTGGAGAAGATCAGTGATTTTATCGTAAACAAATAATGAGGGAAGGATAGAGCAGGATCACGGAATAGTACAGGGGCGATAGCATAATTTGCCGTCCACCTGAAAACATTGAGAAGGCACTAGACAAGATGCACAAGGAGCTAGAGAATGCAGAGGTATGCTTCGGTGATAAGTGCCGTCCTTTGTTTCATAGGTTTATCAAACGCTGGTTTAAGAGATACCCGGACAAGTAGGAGTTGGAGAGCCGGTTTATATATTACAAGGAAATAATCAAACCAAAGGGGGGAGTACAGATGAGAACAACATTAGTGGTGGTTGTAAGCGTGATGTTTGCGGTCGGCCTGAGCGGAATGGCAGTTGCCGGGAGCATGGATTCCCCCGGCGCCCCATCATTGGGAAGCGGGATGTACACGCTCCAGAACCTGTACGACTACCTGACGAGCGGCGACGCGCTCAGCGTTGCCGGAGATTTCCAGGAGCCGAGCGCAGCTCCGGGCTCAACGATGAAGAGCACAAAGGAGATCGGCGACGCGATCAAAGCGTTATTCGAGCAGTGCCCCGTCATGGCTGACAACGTTGAGTCGGGCGTAAAATTTTTCTGCACCCAGCCGGGAAGCTGGGGAGTGCGGACGGGGACATTGGTTGCGCTGCCGAGGCCGACAGCAACACCAACGGTAACGCCGACAGCAACGTGGGCCTGCGGATCAACATTTACGGATTCAAGGGACGGCAAAGTATACAGCACCGTCCTGATCGGATCCCAATGCTGGATGAAGCAGAACCTGAATGTGGGAACAAGAATTGACACGGCGACCGATCAAGGTACCAGTTGTTCTTCAATACAGAAGTACTGCCGTGATAACCTCGAATCCGGGTGCGAAACATATGGAGGTCATTACCAGATGCCACAGGCTATGTGTGGATCAACAGAACCAGGCACCCAGGGCATATGCTTCGATGGATGGCATGTTGCTACAGAAGCTGAGTGGTGTACATTACTCCACAGTTTAGATTCCACAGTGGTGTGTGGTTCGTGGGAAGGTCGCATCGGTACTAATGTAGGTACTAAATTGATGTTGTCTGGCCCAAATGATTTCTCAGAGATACTAGCGGGGTTACGGATAGCGGGGGGCTCGTTCGTCAACCTGGGTTCGGGTTATTTTCCAAGTTCGAATTTAAGGGGGGACGGCATGCATCGGCACATCGAAAACGATCCCCCAACGGGAGCTAATGTAGGAATACAAACCTGCCCACTGTCATTTGGCGAATCCATCAGATGCCTCAGGGACTGAGATTCGACAATTTGACTATCTGCGGGTGGGCGGGCGCTGTGCGCTTTCCCACCTGCGGCGATAACTCCGGATCTTCTCTGGAGAAGATCAGTGATTTTATCGTAAACAAATAATGAGCGGAGGCTAGGCGCAGAATCAGGAAAGAAATAGGAGCATATAAACGGAATAAGGCAGGCGCTACAGCATGATAACCGACCACCTGACGACATTGAGAAGGCACTGGACAAGCTCCACAAGGAACTACAGAAGGCAGAGGTATGCTTCTGTGACAAGTGCCGTTCTTTGTTTCATAGGTTTGTTAAACGCTGGTTTAAGAAGTACCCGGACAAGTAGGAGCTGGAAAGCCGGTTTATGTATAATAAGGAAACAATCAAACCAAAGGAGGGAGTAAAGATGAGAACAACATTAGTGGTGGTTGTAAGCGTGATGTTTTCGGTCGGGATGGCCGGAATGGCCGTTGCCGGGAGTATTGATTCACCCGGTGCGCCATCAGCGGGAAGCGGGATGTACTCACTCACGCAGGTCTATGACTACCTGAATTCGGGGATAGAGGTAACGCCTGTCCCAAGTTTTCAGGAACCAAGCTCAGCCCCTGGCTCGACGATGAAGACGCTGAAGGATATCTACGATGACCTCAGGGCGAAGTATATCCAATGCACTGTGACAGCTGACAAGGTTAAGTCAGGGGAGAAGTTCTTTTGCACGCAGCCGGGAAGATGGGGAGTGCAGACAGGGACGGCGTATATACCCCCAACCCCAACCCCAACCTCAATCCCAACTCCAACCCCAACAAAAACCTTTTACGAGCAATACGGCCCGCCACCTGGGGAGGATAAAGTGGTGCACATAGGGAGCATGTATGTTGCCAAGTGGACGGATAATGAAGGCACCGCTATGAACGATGGAAAAATCTGGACCGTTGCCTGTTCCTGGGGTACCGATCTAGTATGGTTGGGTAAGGATGACTGGAGGCTGCCGACGAAAGATGAGCTAATCAGTATATGTACGAATAGGGGGAGCTTAGGCGCATATCACGATGTGGTTAGATATTGGTCCTCCACTGCATATGATGAAAGTTTCGCGTGGTCAACGTGGTTTTCCGTTGCTGATGGTTGTGCAACCGATCATGATGCCGATAAACCATCCGGGCGGTTTATCCGAGCAGTCCGGAATGCCGATTAACTGGCGTTTGACATTTTGACTATTCGCAGGTGGGCGGGCGCTGCGCGATTTCCCACCTGCGGAGGTAACTCTTGATCTTCTCTGGAGAAGATCAGTGATTTTATCGTAAACAAATAATGAGGGAAAGATAGAGCAGGACCACGGAATAGTACCGGGGCGATACCATGATTTACCGCCCATCTGATACCATTGAGAAGGCACTAGCCAAGATGCACAATGAGATAGAGAAAGCAGAGGCGTGCTTCTGTGACAAGTGCCGTCCGTTGTTTTAGAGGTTTATCAAACGCTGGTTTGAGAAGTACCCGGACAAGCAGGAGTTGGAAAGCCAGTCTATATATTATAGGGAAACAATTAAACCAAAGAAGGAGGGAAGGATGAGAGCAAAATTAGTGGTAGTTGTAAGCGTGATGTTGATGGCGGGCCTGTGCAGCATGGTGGTTGCGGGGAGTCTTGACTCACCGGGAGCTCCGTCGGCGGGGAGCGGGATGTACACGCTTCAGCAGGTGTATGACTATTTGTATGCGGGGACGGTGCCGACAATTCCCGAGAGTTTCTAGGAGCCGATCGCGGGTCCTGTTTCTACGATGAAGACTACAAAACAGATAGTGGAGGCCGTTGCAACGCCGTTCGCCCAGTGCTCCGCTACGGCTGCTGATGTTAAATCAGGCGTGAATTTTTTCTCCACGGTGTCGGGGAGCTGGGGAGTGGCGACGGGAACCATGGCACTCACAGGAAATGCCGTAGCTGCTGATGTGATAAGCGGTAAGAATTTCTACTCCAATTCCTGGACACAGCAGACTGGGACGTTAACCCAGTATCCCGCAACTCCAAGCGGCTGGAGCGGTGCCTGCGTCTGGAAAGAAGGAAATTTTACGCAACAGGATTGTATAGACCTTGGATATCCAAATAGGCATACAAGGGAGGTGTGCACGTCCTACGGTATTTCGGGAGGTGGAGCAAGTATATGGGCGTATGGCGGTTGTTCAAACTCATGCACGGGTCCGGGTTGTTCTTCTTCCGTAACGTATGTATCCGGGAACTGTTGTGGGGTGTTTACATGCTCCAACTCAGCAGGCGTTGGAGTTTGTGTGGCCTCCAGTATATACACATACTGCTGCAAATAAGCGCGATTATAGAGATCAGAGGGTACGTTATTTTCAGGGTCGGGGTCGGCCCAGCCCCCATCCTCGGTAGCCCCCCGGCGAGACGGAAAAGACCGGGCTCACCCAATACAAGGTACCCCCCCGACCAAGCGGGGTATATGTAATATGGCAACGGTGATATACACTCTCGCAGTCAGACACCGGGGGTGGATGGACAAAAGGTACTGGGAAAGGAAGCAGATATGCAGAGGATCGTATATGTATGTATCGCAATCTTTGTAATGGTTGTGGCAATACGGAAGTGGGCTAGGAAAAGATAACATAAAAGCAGTTTGGATAGGGAGAGACTAAAAAAGGAATATGCGCAAAAATCCCAATGATAATCTCAGGAGCAATAGAGAACTCTTGCTATAGGTTAAATGGTAAAGCCGTTTATAGTGCAATAGGCTCAAACCCCTTGATTTCACTGGTAATGCAGAGGATTCAAGAAAAAGATCGAAGCCTATAGAGACGATAATAACATGGACTTGCAGGAACTGAGGGACTGGCTAATAGAGAGAGCAACACTGTTTGATGCGCTCACCTATGAACAGAAGTACCAGGTGATAACTGCAACCTATAAGATGTATCATAAAGCTCTAGATGTCGGGGATCGTGACGAAGCAATCAAGCAAGACCTACTCATTGACATCATAACAGGCAGGGTGGATCTGGATAAATATATCGAGGAGAATATCTCGCGGACATACGACGCGTAGATGAACGAGGGGGGCCGTCCGGGAGTGCAAAAGAAGGAGGGATACTGGTATGAGCAATCACATTACAAGACGTGCTTACGAGGCGTTCATAGAGTTTACGGTCTCGGAGGGGCATCCGACTGAGCGTGAAGAATTGCAAAAGAAGTCAAAAGAGGAGATGATGAAGATAGTGCACGAGGTGAACGAAGTCATGGAGTGCCGCGTCAAGGAGAGATCGCTGAAACGAGAAAATATGAAAAAGCTCCACATCGAGGAACTAGATTCAGAATGGATACTATACCGTTACCCCGAGAGACACGGTGGGGGGGAGAATTCACCCTTTGTTTGCTAAGGCGCATTATCGTAAACAAATAATGAGGGAAGGAGAGAGTAGGATCAGGGCGTAGTACCAGGGTAATACCATGATTGAACGTACAGACGATAACATTGAGAAGGCACTGGACAAGCTCCACAAGGAATTATAGAAGGTAGAGGGGTGTTTCTGTGATAAGTGCCGACCTTTGTTTCACAAGTTTGTTAAGCGGTGGTTTAAGAAGTATCCGGGCAAGTAGAGGCGGGAAGCCGTAAGCATCCAGCTAACCCAGCCCACCGACACCCCTACAAGGGGGCAGAGTAATATACGGCATGGTGTTACATACTCTCTTAGTCAGACACCAGGGGGTTGATGGACAAAAGGTACTGGGATAGGAAGTGATAGTGTATTACGTTAATAAAGCTGAGAGAAGGTGGACCGATAGGCGTTAAGGCGGGGAGGGAGCTACAACCATGGAGGTGGAACGACAGACCATTAGCTTATTCTATTGCCGGAACTGTTCAACCGATAGGGGGAAGCTCCGGAGCAGCCTACAAAATGGCCCCTATTTATGAACTTAAATAATGGAGGTAATTGAAATGAGAAGAGGCAGCCCTTTTGCAGTATTGATCTTCTTTGTAATCCTTGGCATTGGCGGAGGGTTAGCATATGCCATGTATGGAGTTATGGGTAACGTGGGAAGCATAGTGATTGGAGTCATTGCCTTTGTTATCGCCCTCGTTGTTTCTTTCGCAATTAAGGTTGCGGATCAGTGGGAAAAGGCGGTGGTATTGCGGCTAGGTCATTTCCTCTCACTTAAGGGACCGGGGCTATTTTTAATTATCCCGGTCGTCGACACCATCCCTTACTGGATTGACACCCGCGTGATCACGGCTTCTTTCAAGGCGGAAAAGACCCTTACCAAAGATACGGTGCCGGTGAATGTAGATGCAGTGCTATTTTGGAAAGTTCTGGATCCCAAGAAGGCAGCGCTGGATGTAGCCGACTATAGAAGCGCTATAAGTTGGGCCTCCCAAACGGCTCTGCGTGATGTCATCGGCAAGACCATGCTTTCGGACATGCTGGAAGGCAGGGAACGGATTAGTAACGAGCTGCAGAAGATCATTGATGAACGCACCGAGCCATGGGGCATTAATGTTATTTCGGTGGAGATCAAGGATGTGCTGATTCCCCCGGCCTTGGAGGATGCGATGTCGATGCAAGCCCAAGCGGAGAGAGAACGTCAGGCCCGGGTGATTCTGGGAGATTCGGAGCGACAGGTGGCGGAGAAGTTTGGGGAAGCGGCCAAGACCTATGCCAACAATCCCACGGCTTTTCATTTGAGGGCTATGAACATGCTTTATGAGGGTTTGAAGCGGAATGCCACGATTGTAATTGTACCCAGCACAGCCGTGGAAACTATGCAACTAGGCGCTATAGCCGGGGTAACAGCGCTGACCATGGGATTGGGCCAAGAACACGCAAACAAAGAGAAGGAAGCCGAGCGCGAAAAACAACAATGACTTCAATGAGCGATTGCCGCTGTTGAGACTAACTCCTATGTGATTATGATGGATAAGAAGAGGGTGATGGTAGAGCAATAGGATGTAAATGGGGAGAAGATGATTATAGCGGTAGCGTTAGGGCTATAGTTTGTTTAACAATATCAACATTATCGGAAGTAAATAAAAAGGGGGCAGGGAGGCCCATTCACATGGCGAAATATGACAAGGTGAGCGGATACTGCAGAAAGCCGCAGCCGGACACGGCCGACATTACTATCGAGCGGAAATGTCTCGTGTGCGGGGAAATGATGGCGAGCACTCCGTCGCACAGGATTCACGAGCGATGTCGGCAGCGGGTGGGCAAGTGAGCAGGGGCACCACGGCGATGGCATCAGGGCTGTAGTTTGTTTAAGGAAAGCCACATTATCGTAAACAAATAATGAACGAATCAGGGTCAGACCTCTACTATTGACTAAGGAGAGGCAGCGTGATACCGTTCGGACATGGCAAGACCGCTGAGGATTGAATATCCAGGGGCATGGTACCATGTTACAAGCCGCGGGAGCGAGCGAGGGGAGATATTCCGGGACGACAGAGACAGGAAGCGATTTCTTGAAGCATTAAAAGAGAGCATAGAGAGAT
>JAPLCW010000119.1 GCA_026392015.1 Candidatus Auribacterota bacterium
CCAGCTCTGACGAATAAGATTTCTTCTCACCTAAGAAACCATGGCTTATAGGCCTCTAATCCTGTTTTTTGCCATGTTGAATAAGCCACGAAAATATTTTTCTTCCCACTGCATTATTTATTGCATTATAATGAATAGGTAGTATACTATTCATACTATGAAAAGCTTAAGAAGTAGGTCCTTCTATATCAGGAGACGCGAAGTGTTGCTGAAGCGTTTGCGGCGGATTGACCTCTTTGTCAGCGGAAGCATGGTGGTGGTATCCAGAAGATGCGGCAATCCTCGTTGTCGCTGTGCCGTTGGAGATAAGCACAAGGGGTACTATCTCATGTACAAGGTCAAGGCAAAGACTCAGGCGGTGTATGTGCCTGTGGATCTTGTGCCTGAAGTCATGAGGTGGGTGAGAGAGCATCGTCGGATCAAGAGACTCATGGCGGAGATTTCCGACTTGCAAAAGGAAGTGATCCGGCTCTATGTCAGGACAAAGCGAAGAGCGATTACACGACGCTGATCAATTGAAAGTGGTGCTTTTCAAAACAGTGCATCACTTCTTCCCCTCTTTCTCAAACTGGCTGCAATCCATTCCTGATCCGCGCAATCCTCTGAAGATAATCTATCCCTCACGCAGTCTGCTCTGGATAAGCATTCTACTATTTGTGATGAAACTCCGTGCGCGACGACAGATCAATTTCGATTTCAAAACCCCGGCGTTCATTCACAATTTGAACCTGCTCGCAAGAACGGCTGTTGCCCAGGTGCCTCACCATGACACGTTGCTCTACTTGCTCAAGCTGATCCCTTTTGAACTGACAGCTCGGGTAAGGAAGAAAATGATCCACCGCCTCATCCGCATGAAATGCTTTGTTTCGCAGAGATTTCTGGGGCTTTATTATCTTATTGCGATAGATGCTACCGGTCAGCTGGTATATGCGAGGAGACATTGCGATCACTGCCTGGCAAAAAAGCACAATGACAAGGTGCTCTATTATTATCATCCCGTCTTGGAAGCTAAGCTGGTGTTTCCCAATGGGATAGCATTCTCAATAGGGACGGAATTTATCGAGAATCCCGCTCCTGATGTGGATGTGCAGGATTGTGAACAGGTTGCTTTTTATAGGCTCGTCGAACAAGTGAAGAAGGATTTTCCGCAGCTGAGAATCTGCCTGCTCCTCGACGGCCTCTATGCAGCGGCTCCTGTATTCGCTCGCTGCAATCAATATGGATGGAAATACATTATCACTTTCAAAGAAGGATCCATGCCGGCGGTCTGGCAGGATTATCTCGGGATAAAGATCCTGGAGAAAGACAATCACTCACTCTCTATACATGATACGGTTTCTCAGGAGTTCTGGTGGGTCAATGCGATTGAACATTCAGATCAGCACCTCAATGTTTTGGAGTGCCGCGAAACAAAATCGGACAGCTCGGTGACACGGTTTGTCTGGATGACGAACCTGTCTTTGACCAAAGATAACCACCAGGAGATCGCCAACAAAGGAGGGAGGCTGCGATGGAAAATTGAAAACGAAGGCTTCAATATGCAAAAAAACGGGGGATACGAACTGGAACACGCATACTGTGAAGATGTACGAGCGCAGAAGAACTTTTACATCCTCCTTCAGATTGCCCATATCCTGAGTCAACTAATGGAAAAGGGCAGCCTGATCAAAGGAGAAGTTAAGAAGGTCTTCGGCAGCATCAGAAACTTCGCGCGCCGACTTCTGGAAGACTTCCGGGTGAGAATCCTTCCACCGGCACAGCTGCAGTCTCTATTGGCTGTCTCCTTCCAGATCAGATTTAACACCTCCTGAAAAGCCCTCCCGTTCCAGTCGTACCCCCCTTTTATTATCAGCCCACAATAAAGCCCGGTAAAGTAAAAAATCAACGGTAGTCGTGTGCCTAATCTGCGTTGGCAGGCAACCTCAATGCTTCGATGCTGTTATGTCACGCTTTACAGGGCTTTTTGTTCGTCAGGGCTGAGTCGCCGTTCGTGTGGTTGTTATTCGGATGATAAAGTAGTATCATTCCTGTAGCGGCGCATATCCACGGAGGTGTATGAAAAAGATCAAGCTTTCGCCCTCGGCGCTGAGTCTCTTCCTCGACTGCCCCCTCTGCTTCTGGCTCGAGAAGAACGAGGGGGTCAAGAGGCCCCGGGGCATTTTCCCCTCTTTGCCGGGCGGAATGGATCTCGCGATCAAGGCGTACTTTGACAGGTACCGCGCGCGGAACGAGCTACCCCCCGAGCTTGTCGGGAAGGTGAGAGGGAAACTTTTCCCCGATAGCATGGTCCTCGATCGATGGAGGAGCTGGAGGACAACCGATCTCCATTACGAGGATGGCGTCCTTGGCGCCGTTCTCTCCGGAGCGCTCGATGACTGCCTTGTGGACGGCGACTACTACATCCCCGTGGATTACAAGACGCGCGGCTCCGATATCAAGGAGGACCCGGCTACCTACTACCAGACGCAGCTCGACTCCTACTGTTTGATGCTTGAGGCGAACGGGTACAGGACGCCGGGATTCTCATACCTTGTGTACTACTGGCCGCTTGAGGTGCAGGAGCACGGCCTCGTGAAATTCAAGGTGACGCCGATCAGGATAACGACGAACAGCGAGTCGGCAAAAAAAATATTCATGGACGCCGTCCGTCTCCTCTCCTCGAAAATGCCTTCCGCCGCCGAGGCGTGCCAATACTGCGCGCTGGTCAGCCGCCGGAGGGGGGAGAGGGAAGGCACCGGGGACCAGCTTAAACTTTTTTGATCGGGATCGCATCACAAAGGCAACCGCAGGAAACACCCCAAAGACATTCAACCGCGGATTTCGCGGATTACGCGGATTATTAATGGCTGATCAACCCTATGTAAGAATATTCAATGGTAGTATGAAAGCATGCAGATAACACAGAAACACTCTCTCGAAGCTCTTTGCATAATCCGTGGCCCAGCCTTCTTTAATCCCTGTCATCCGCGTAATCCGCGGTTACTCATGATGTAGTTTCTAAAGCTAAAAAATCAATCCGGCAAGGAGGGAGATATGGGAGACGTGCAAGGGAGAGAATTCACGCGTGATCGAGCGGGATGGATCATTGTCATCCTGAACCTGGTCATGGCGGCCAACTCGACTTTTTACTTCATCGCGAAGCTGGGCGCGGGCCTGACCGGCTGGCTCGCAATGAACTCCTGCGCGCCGAGCATATTTATTTTCAGCGTCGGCTACCTCTTACGCCACCGTCTTGTGATGGCGGTGGGCGCCGGGCTTATGTTCCGCTATGGGACACTCGGCCTCTTCGTGTTCGGGTGGCAGGGGATGAATCTCATTCCGCAGGCGGGCCATATACTGATGACCATGGGGGTGCTTTATTTCATCCTGAGAATGCTCCGGCAACGCTCGCTGGCCGAGATCATCGTTGCGGGCGCGGTCGCGCTCGTGCTGATGTACGCGGACTGGCAGGCCTCATGGTTTGCGTCACACCCCGGCGTTCTCGATCGCCTCATGGATGGAACATTGGATGCGCGGACACTGAGGTGAGGAGCGCGCCCACTCCCTCTCGCGGGCGTCGCAGGACTGACGTGTGCGGTGCGTTGAACGCCATCGCGCAGGGCCAGGGTCTCAAATCTTCACCGGCCCCGGCGGTTGTCACCGAACCGTAAAGGTTGTAGTAGCCAACTGGCAGAGCGGCTTTAATGCGTTCTTCATGGTGGGTTTCAGCCCGGCCATCAGCGTTGCGCAGTAGATTGTATAATTGCCCGACACGCCGAACGGCACAACCGTAGAGAACACCTTCTCCGGTCCCCAGCCCCCGCCGGGGAAATGCATTTCCAATCCGTCCTTTACGAGCGCGTGGATTCCCCTCTTCAGCGTGAAGGGCGACATGACCGACCACTCTTTGCCGATCCCTGCGATCACCAGGTAGCCATCCCAATCCACATACGTGTCGGTGAAACTGACCCAGATCTCAAGCGTTTCCCCCGCGCGGAAGCTGGTCTTGTTCGGCCACACCCTGAGCCCCGGAGGGAATGTGACTGTAGGAGTGGGGGTCATGGTGGGGGTGGGTGGGATGGGAGTCGACGTTTGCTCTGAGAGGACGTACATTCTGCTATCGAAGGAACCAATGTAGAGTGACCGCGAGTCTATCGCAGGCGAAGAATAAATGGTAGCACCGGTGTCATAACTCCATATCAAGGAACCGGTTGAGCTGATGCAGTATACCTTTGAGTCCTGGGATCCTAGGAATACCGTGTCAGTAGCGCTTAAAGCAGGTGATGATTGAAGACCACTCGCTGTTGAATAGCTCCACGATAAGGCCCCATTTTGATTAAGGCAATAAAGATTATTATCATCCGAGCCGATATACACCACATTGGTGCTCACAGCCGCGGTCATGCCAAATTGGATTGGATCTCCTGTCTCATAGCTCCATCTTAAGGCACCAACGGAATTTAAGCTGTAGAGATGGTTATCCATACAACCGAGGTAAATGTCGTGATCCGAACTCACGGCCGCAGCGGAAAAAATATCAGCAGCCGTTCGATAACTCCATACGAAGCTTCCATTTGAACTTAAAGAAAAGAACCTGTTTACGCTCGAGCCTATATAAACAGTATCCACGCCATCAAGCGATGGAGCACAGTTAACGAAACTCCCCAGTTCATAGCTCCATGAGAATTGCCCATTATGTTGCAGACAGTAGATATTGCCATCGTCAGATGTATTCCACACAGCCTCATCGTTCGTGACCGGTGATTGCCCATGGTCGATATCGTTACCGGTCATGTAGCTCCAATCCAAAGTACCTGCTGAAGTAATAACGTAAAGGCAGTTATCCATTGACCCAAGATATAGTGCCTCGTCATGGAAGCCCGGTGATGCCTGAATGTTATCGTCTGTAGTGTAGCTCCAAAGCATGGTGCCGCCTGAGGTAAAGCAGTATATGTTGTTGTCATAAGAGCCTAAATATGTCGAGCCATCTTCACCCAACACGGGGGACGAATACACATCGCTGCCAACCCGATAGCTCCATTTGAGTCCGCAAGAAAGAGGCCCGCCCAAAGGGCTCTTCCCTGTCCGCTGCGCGTCGTGGTGAAACATCGGCCAGTTGCCGTCTGGGGACTGGGCCTGCAGGGTGGATATCCAAAAGAGGGTTGTGGCAATTGCAGCAGCCCCGATAACGCAGATAAATCTTCTCATCATGAATCTCCTCTTTGTTCTCACACTATAGGGCAGATAGTGCCATCAAGAGGGATACCCGCACACAGTGGGAGAGAACCTTTTTTCGAAATGAGTATAGCATGATTTTGCTGATATGCAAAATAGAAAAATAGGAATTCGACCGTGTCCTTTATAGCAAAAAACATGTCATTGCGCGCGAAGCGAAGCGATCTTTTTCTTGCCAGGGAACTGAGATTAGCTCTTTGGCCTCGCTTTGCGCGGTCTCCTCACAATGACTTGCGGACTCGAATTCTCACATCCTCTGACACGTTGTTTGGGAACCAGATCGTTATTGCCGTGAACGGCGGGAATATGTACTATAGTGAGCGCTCCGAGCCGCATCCGGGCTAACGGCGATTGTCCCATGCCCGGCGGCCGATAGGGTATCGCGAGAAATTGCGGTGCCTCCCATACTTGGAAAGGAGGAGAGCATGAAGCGTTTCAGCCCGCTGTTTTTCCTCGCCCTTATGCTCCTCGCATCAACGTGTATCCCCTCCGCCCTCATCGCTGCGGACCGCGTCAAGCTGGCGACCACCACAAGCACCGCCGACACAGGACTCCTCGACGCCATCCTGCCGGCGTTCGAGAAGAGATTCAATCTGAAGGTCGATGTGATCCCCGTCGGGACAGGACAGGCAATCGTGCTCGCGAGGAACGGCGACGTTGACGTTGTCCTCGTTCATGCGCGTGAAAAGGAAGATGAATTCGTGAAGAGCGGCTGCGGCGTCAACCGGAGAGATGTGATGTACAACGATTTTGTCATCGTCGGACCTCCGGATGATTCGGCGGGTATCAGGGGAAAAAAGAGCGCTGTGGAAGCCGTGGAGTCAATCGCGCGCTCCGGGTGTTCATTCGTTTCGCGCGGGGACGAATCCGGAACCCATATCAAAGAGAAAGAATTATGGAAGTCGGCGGGCATAGCCCCCTCGGGGAAATGGTACCTGGAGGCGGGACAGGGGATGGGGGCGACGCTCGTCGTTGCGAACGAGAAGAAGGCGTACTGCCTCGCAGATCGGGCGACGTTTATGGCGTTCCGGGATAAGATCAGCCTCGCTATTCTGTACGAGGGGGACAGTCGCCTTATGAACCGCTACGGCGTTATCGCGGTGAGCCCCGCGAGGTATCCCCGGGCAAAATATATTCAGGCAATGAGCCTCATCGCCTGGCTGACCTCGCCCGAGGGGCAGAAGATGATCGGGGACTTCAAGAAGAACGGCTTGGTCCTTTTTCACCCCAGCGCCTATGGGGAGGTCGGCAAAGAGTGAACTATCTCGGGGAGAGTTTCAGGGAGGCGTTCCGTCTCATCATCCGCCTCGATCCCGAAACGATGAGGATATCTCTCCTCTCGATCAAGGTATCCGGTCTCTCCACACTGGTGGCATCTCTGCTGGGGGTCCCTCTCGGAGCGTATGTCGCTCTCAGCAAATCCCGCGGCAGGCGAGCGGTGATTACGGTGCTCAACACGCTCCTCGCGCTTCCCACGGTAGTCGTTGGCCTTTTTATCTACTCGCTGATTTCGTCTCGCGGGCCGTTCGGCTCATTCCACCTTCTCTTCACACCCTGCGCAATGGTGATCGGCCAGTGTGTCCTTGTGCTTCCTCTCGTGGCGGCGCTCAGTCTCGCTGCGGTGCAGGGTGTGGATCCTCGCGCACGGGAAACGGCGCTCACGCTCGGAGCGACAGGGATTCAGGCGGCCCGGACGGTGCTCCGCGAGGGGCGCTTCGCCCTTCTCGCCGCGCTCATCGCGGGATTCGGGAGGGTTTTTGCGGAGGTGGGTGTCTCGGTGATGCTCGGCGGAAATATACGATGGTACACCCGCAATATCACCACCGCAATCGCGCTCGAAACGAGCAGGGGAGATTTCGCGCTCGCGCTTGCCCTCGGCATCATTCTCCTCGCGGTAGCGTTGGGCATCAATATACTTCTTCAGTGGGTGCAGAGGAAGTGAGTAAGCAAGCGAAGAAGCTATCGAGCTATCACGCTATCTAGGATGGTTCTATCCCATTTTGCGTGGGTAAATAAATATCATTCCCTCCCCCTGTGAAGGGGAGCCTGTGCTGAGCCTGTCGAAGCAAGGGTCGGGGTGGGGGTGTTGACTACAGCAAAGGGTGTAAAGTTTAATGTATATGAACTTTCAACCTTACACCTTAAACCTGTAACCGTAGTTATCCCCCCTTCAGAGGGGGGAGGAATAACTTGATTCATCCACATGAAGTGGAAGAGAACCTCGATAATTGATCTAAAGGCGTCAATGGCAACGATTCTTCGTGTCCATAATTTGGTAAAATCATACAACGGCGGTTTTACCCTCTCCGTTCCGCGGATGGAGGTGGAACGGGGCACGGTCACTGCGGTCCTCGGCTCGAACGGATCCGGGAAAAGCACTCTCCTCACGGTGATCGCGGGAATCAACGCTGCCGATTGCGGCACAGTCGGCATGGGGGAGATGGCAATCGGGGCACGTTTCCCCGCTCCCCTCGCCTGGCGGAGGGCGGTGACAATGGTTGCGCAGAAACCGTACCTTTTTCACGGTACGGTCGCGCATAACATCGGATATGGTCTTCACCTCCGCAGCGTGCCGCGGGCTCAGCGTGAACAAAGGATCAGAGATATGCTGAGAAAGATCGGCCTCGAGGAATTTGCCCGAAGGGATGCGAGGGAACTCTCCGGCGGAGAGGCGCAGATGGTCGCGCTCGCGAGGGCGCTCACCCTCGATCCGGAAATCCTGCTTCTCGATGAACCGACAGCCTACATCGACAGGGACAACGCCGCCCGACTGGAACAGGTCATCAGCACACTCAGGGCAAAGCGCGAGCTTTCGCTGCTCATGGCTACGCACGACCTCGCACAGGCGAACCGCGTCGCGGACAGGGTTGTTTCGCTCGTCGACGGGCGTCTCCTGGCCGCGACCTGACGCGTGCCTTGCCCCGAGGGGAGCCGCCCCGCTCTTTCCGGACAGGAGCAGTTCCGCGGCAACGGCAGAACGGATATTTCAGGGAGGTGGTTATGGCACAGGCTCGGACGGTGTACGTCACATGCCCCCTCTGCGGGGGGATGCTCGAGGTGGATACAGAGAACGGAAAGGTGGTGCGGCATTTCAAGGCGAAGCCGAAGACAGAGTCCGAGGACACGCTGGTCGAGGGGCTCAAGGCGGTGAAGGCCGGCGAGGGTGCGAGGGATGAGAAGTTCAGGGCGGCGCAGGAAAAGGAGAAGAGCAAGATCGAACGCATAGAAGATCTGTTCCGCCAGAAGAAGAAGGAAGTCGAAGAGTCGGGGGATACCGGCAAACCGCTGAGACCGATCGATTTGGACTAGTACACTGTTAAATTAGTTTTTACTGATATAAATGCCGTAAGCATTATGTCATTGCGAGGATCCCGCCGAGGCGGGGGACGAAGCAATCTGTTTTTATCTTTTAACAACGAGATTACCGCGCCCTTTGGGCTCGCAATGACAGGTTACCTCGTAAGAATTAACTTCACAGTGTACTAGGGTGTCTCTCATGCTTCCTTACTGCCCCACCGTTATTC
This sequence comes from Candidatus Auribacterota bacterium, assembly GCA_026392015.1. Taxonomy (GTDB): domain Bacteria; phylum Auribacterota; class Tritonobacteria; order UBA1439; family UBA1439; genus JAPLCW01. The sequence goes on from JAPLCW010000119.1 coordinate 8,739, forward strand.
CTTCGCAGGCGGGAATCCAATCCATGCCCATCGATGTTCCTGCAGTGAACCATTTACGGACCGGAGATGGCGGATAACGGATTGAAAGGCCCACCCAATGGGTGATGATCCGCTATAAACCGCAAACTCCAAGATTCAAAATAAATCACAAACGCTGATTATCTTGAGCGATTGCGCGATTGGGCAATTGAGCGATTAGGTATTCAGTATTTCAACCCAATCGCCTAATCGCCGCTCTTGTCTTGAAGTTTGAATTTTCGGAACGCGACACATGGGTGTTTATCCATCGTCCCGAACCGGATGCAGGACCAGATGGGGGCCTTGACACATCTGCCGCGAGCCTATAGAATTGCACGAAACGGCATTAGCGATTGGGGCCATCCGGTGCGATCCACACCATCACTCATCGAGCGTCTTAAGACCCTCATTATAGGGTCGGCGTACAGCCCTCACGATAAGGCGATTTTTCAGAGGCTCTCCCTCATTGCCTTTTTCGCCTGGGTTGGGCTTGGAGCGGATGGCCTCTCCTCCTCCTGTTATGGCCCTCAGGAGGCCTTTATGGCCCTCCATGGAAGGGTCCATCTCGCCATCTTCGTTGCATTGGGTTCGGCGATCACCGTTTTCATTATCAGCGCGAGCTACTCCCAGATCATCGAGTTATTCCCCAGTGGCGGCGGGGGGTACCTTGTCGCGAGCAAGCTACTCTCACCGACGTTCGGGATGATATCGGGTTGCGCGCTCATCGTCGACTACATTCTCACCATAACGCTCTCCATCGCAAGCGGTGCGGATGCGATCTTCAGTTTTCTCCCCCCGGAATGGTATCGGATGAGGCTCGGCTTCGCAGCGCTCGGCCTGGTGATCCTCATCGTGCTCAACCTGCGCGGAGTGAAGGAGTCGGTACTGCCGCTTGTGCCTATATTCCTGATTTTTGTGATCACGCATGCGTTTGCGATCGTGTATGCGCTCGCGGCGAATCTGTTCAGGCTCCCTGCGGTAGCCGTGGATACGGCCGTGGAGGTGCACCGGGCGACCACTGACCTCGGCATCGTGGGGATGCTGATCCTCCTAATCCGGTCTTACAGTATGGGGGCGGGAACGTACACCGGTATCGAGGCGGTGAGCAACGGTCTCCCCATTCTCCGAGATCCGAAGGTGGAAACGGGCAAACACACTATGCGCTATATGGCAATCTCCCTGTCGGTCATGGTGATGGGGCTCATCTTCGCATACGTGCTGTACCGCGTCGAACCGGTGTCGGGGAAGACCCTCAATGCGGTGCTCTTTGAGCGCATGACCAGCGGCTGGGGGAAGGGGATAGCCTATATCTTCATGCTGGTGACGCTCGTGTCCGAGGCGGCGATACTCTTCGTCGCGGCTCAGACCGGTTTTCTCGATGGCCCGCGCGTCATGGCGAATATGGCGCTTGACCGCTGGCTCCCCACGCGGTTCGCCATGCTGAGCGACCGGTTTGTGACCCAGAACGGTATCCTGCTCATGGGAGGGGCGGGGGTTATTCTGATGCTGCTGACGCGCGGCTCCGTCCGTTTCCTTGTCGTGCTTTACAGCATCAACGTGTTTATCACTTTCTCGCTTTCCCAACTGGGGATGGTCCGCCATTGGTGGAGTAGCAGATCAAGTTTCAGGCAGTGGCGCGGGAAAATGCTCACCAATGGAGTGGGATTGATTCTGTGCCTCGGCATCCTCTTCTCGGTGATACTGGTCAAATTCAATGAGGGAGGCTGGGTCACGATTGTCGTCACCGGTACGGTCATTGTGTTTGTGCTCCTGATCAAAAAGCGGTATGCGTATGCCGCCAGTCTCATTCACAAGCTCGATGGCCTTGTGGCGGCAACTGAGTCCCCGTCCCCTGCGATTGTTCCAGGCACCATGCAACATCGAGATTTCGATGGGAAACTCGATCAGTACGCGAGGACCGCGGTGGTGATGGTGAAGGGGTTCAACGGGATGGGGCTCTACACGCTGCTGAGCATCTTCCGCCTATTCGGCGACTCATTCCGCAATTTTGTGTTTATTGAGATCGGTCTCGTTGACGCGGGGACCTTCAAGGGGACGGCGGAGATAGAGCGGTTGCAGGTGAAGGTGAACAGCGACCTATCCCAGTACGTCCAGTATGTGAAAAAACACGGCTACTATGCCGAGGGTATCCCTTGCATCGATCATAACGCCGTCGATGGGATCGTCAGTCTCGCCCCGGGAATCCTGGAGCGTTTTCCTCAGGCGATTTTCTTCGCGGGACGGTTGGTATTCCCCAAGGATACGATGTGGTCCCGCTGGCTGCACAACTACATCGTGTTCGCCGTGCAGAAGCAGTTCAATTACGAGGGGATCCCCTTTTTTATGGTGCCGATCAAGATGTAGCATGTGTGGCGGATCGGGTTAGCGTATATCTTACTAGAAAATAGAGTGGGAGGTCCAATGCGGCTGATCGGAATAGGCAGCAAGAAGATTCTTCGTCTCGCGCTCTATGCACTTCCCTCTGTGTGTATTGTCGACGGCCTCCTCGTGGAGCCGGAGTGGGTCGCAATCCGCAAGATAGACATCGGGGGGGGGCGGTCGACACGCAGGCTCGTCCATTTCACCGATCTCCACTACAGGGGAAATCGCACTTTTCTCAGGGGGGTTGTGGACCGAATCAATGCCCTTGACCCCGATCTCGTCTGTTTTACGGGGGATATTGTTGAGGAGCGGGAGCATCTCGGAGAAGCCCTCGACCTTCTTAAGAGGATTGTTTCTCCACTGTACGGCGTTCCGGGCAACCACGACTACTGGAGCGGCGCGCAGTTTGACAAAATCGCGAAGGCATTCGAGGCGACCGGAGGGGCATGGCTGGTCGATGCCGAGACGACGAGCCCGGATGGTGAACTGACGATTGTCGGCGCATCGAGTCATAATGCCGATTTCATCAAGGAGAGGAAGAGAGGAAGGCGGATTCTCCTCACGCACTACCCGGCGTTCGCGGACATGCTGGGGGGAAGGAAGTTCGATCTTATCCTCGCGGGACACTCTCACGGCGGGCAGCTCCGCATCCCATTCTGGGGCGCCATCGCGCTCCCCTGGGGTAGCGGAAGATACGAGAAGGGTCTTTACCAGACAAGCGCCGGCCCGCTCTACGTAAACCCGGGGATCGGCACATTCTATCTTCCGGTGCGTCTCTTCTGCCGCCCCGAGATAACGCTGATCCGGCTATAAAAAGCGGCGATTAAGCGATTAGGCAATTAGGTCGATAGAGTAAACACCTAATCGCGCAATCGCCAAATCGCTGCCGGTACAATATACTTGACCGAACGTTCTGGAACAGATAGGATGGAAATTACACACAAGATGAGCATAGCCAGATTATTATTCTGCATGATGCTGTTGGCAGCTACGGCTTTTGCCGGGAAGGATGAGGCCGTGCCGGCAGCGGCGAATTCCTTATCCCCGCGCAATCTCGTTTTTGTTTCCCCATTCTGCGGTTACGCATTCGTCAATTACAATAAGAAAGTCGATGTGCTCGATCTCGACGGAAAATCAATCTCGAACAGGCCGGGAGATCTTATTTTCCCCCTCGTCGATCTCATACGGCGTTCGCAGAAGACGATCGATATCGCCTGTTACCTCTATGGGACCCTCACGTGGGAGCACCAGGAGATTCTGAAGGCCAACGCCCGCGGCGTGAAGATACGGCTCTTTCTTGATACCTCGATCAAGGATAAGGACAATGTGCCCGTGGTCTACGAGACGATCGAGCAATTAAAAGAAGTCAGGCCCAGGATCCTTGTAAAGGTTATCGATCCGGAGAAAGCGGAGAAGATGACAGGGATACCGTTTCAGACCATGCACGAGAAGTTTGGGATCTTCGATCGCCTTCATGCATTCAATGGGAGCGCCAATATAGAACCCGGCTCCAATATAAAATACACGGAGGACAGATTCTTCTTTCTCGATAATCCAGAGATGGCGCTCGTATTTCAGGAGGAGTTCGATCGTTTATGGGACGGCATGGGACAGTACCTGCTGCCGCCGGATGAGGGGGTTGGGAAAAAGTGAAATCGTATCGGCGTGTCGGAGTATCGGAGTATCGGCGTATTGCCGGCAGACTTGTATTTCCTGAATTCCGATCATTTTGCATGAAGTTTTGGGATTTGGGATTTGGGATTTGGGATTTGGTTGCGGCCGGAGGGCGCACCGGGGCGTATCGGCCTATCGGTGTGATTGCGTGCGTATGCGCAGGGATGCTTCTCGCGCCGGCTGTCGCACAGGCGAAGATCGAGGTGCATTTTAATAGCACCGAGCGATTGGAGAAGTATATCAAAGAGGCGTTCTCTGAGGCGGTCGCGCGGACGAAGGCCGGAGGCAAGGGGACCATCGACATCATGATCTTCAGTTTCACCTCTCCCTCCCTCGCAGAGACATTGCTCAGGATCGGCCGCGATTTCCCGGATATCCGCATCCGTATCCTCGCGAACCTGAGCCAGCTTTTCAGGGAGCCGACCTCTGTCCTCCCGGACTTGGAGGATATCACATCTGGAAAGATCGAGGCCTATCGTCGTGCCGCGGAGAGGCGTAGAGCCTTTATCAAGGATGCGGATGATAGGAAGATCTCTGTTGAGAGCGAGCTGAAGCAGATCGTGAGCGAATACAGGCAGAAGCCGATCGGTAATATTGAGATCAAATACAAATGGTTCCCCGCCTTTTCGTGGGATGAGAAGGAAAAGGCGCCCGTCTATGATCATTTTCACCCCAAGGCCGCACTGCTCCACCACAAATCCGTTGTCGCCAACGGCGAGACGCTCGTGACCGGCAGCTACAACTGGTCCACCTATGCGGAAACAAAAAATATTGAGAACCTTATGATCATCCGCGGCCAGGAGGATAGGAAGCTCGTGAGTGATTTCCAGGCAGAGTTCACCACGATGTGGAATGACCCCGCGATCGCGAAGTCAGGAGCGGAGTGCAGAGCGCTCAAGGAGAAGATAGGTGAAGAGTTCCTGCAGGAGCGGGCCAAAGATCTAAAAAGCAGTCCATAGTCCATAGTCCATGGCCTTTCGATGGAAGCTATGGACTATGGACCATGGACGATCAACCATCGCTATGGATCGGCGACAGTTTATCAGGCGAAGCTTTCAAACGGCTCTAGGCCTCGCGCTGGCAAGGCCCTCGCGATGGCTTCAGGCAGCCGAAGCTGATCAAAAAGCCGCTGCACCTCTGAACTTTTCCATTCCCGAAGCAGCGTCCCAACCCCAGATAGTTATCGCAAAAGGCGGTTCCCCTGCGGAAGTGACGAAGGCCGCGCTCGAAGCCATCGGGGGAATCGGCCGTTTCGTGGCAAAAGGCGACCGGGTACTGATCAAGCCTAATGTCTCATGGGATAGCAGCCCTGAACTCGGTGCGAACACTCATCCTGAGATAGTAAAGTTGTTGACGGAACTCTGCCTTCGGGCCGGCGCACGGCGGGTTGTGGTGATGGACAACACGATTGATGAACCGCGACGCTGTTTCGCGAAGAGCGGTATCAAGGCTGCCGTGACCGCCGCAGGGGGATTGGTCCAGTTTCAGGGGGATCGAACTTTCCGTGAGACGGATCTGGGGGGAGCCATCGGGCGGTGGCCCGTCATGACTCCGCTTTTCGACGCCGATAAGTTTATTAACGTTCCGGTGGTGAAAAGTCACGGACTCAGCAAGCTTACCGCAACGATGAAAAATCTCTATGGCATCGTGGGAGGTAGGCGCGGCAGACTTCACGGGCACATAGACGAGAGCATTGTGGATCTCGCGCGTTTCGTCCGCCCCACCCTTGTCATCCTGGATGCGTACAGCGTCATGGCCGGCAACGGGCCGAGCGGCGGACGGGCCGAGGACCTCATCCACCCCCGGACGATTGCTGCCGGAACGGACCAGGTGGCGCTCGATGCGTACGCAGCCACCTTGCTCGGCCTGCGGGCAGAGGAGGTGGGATACATCAAACTTGCTCACGACCGGGGATTGGGGAATATGCGTTACCGTGACCTTCGCGTGAAGGAGTTGCGAGTAGCCTAAATTTGTATCCGAGACCCTTAGCCGGCCCTTAAGGGCCGGCTGCGCTCTGGATAACCGAACTTCGTGAATGAATTCAGGCGGCCAATAGAGTGAATACGCGCACCATCCGTACCCTTCTCTGGTTGCGCAGGACGTCTCAGGCATTTTTCCTCATCCTCTTCTTCGTCCTTCTCTTCCAGGCCCGCTACTCCACCGAAACGCTTGATCTGGCGGCGCGGGACGTCACCACGAAAACACCGGTGCCGCTATTCTTTAAATTCGACCCGTTGGTAGCCCTGGGTCTCATGGTTTCCCGTCACATCTTCGTTGCGGGATTTGCCCTGTCACTCTTCACGCTCGCTGCGACAGCCTTGATCGGAAGGTTCTTCTGCGGCTGGATATGTCCGTTAGGGACGCTGCACCACTTCTTCAGCCACATAAGGCCGGGGGGGAAAAGACTGCGGAGAGCCTGTACGGACCGGGAGCGATACATTCGGTGGCAGAGGCTGAAATACTCCATCCTCATATTTTTTCTCATCACCTCGGGTTTCGGCTTCCTCCAGGCCGGCCTTCTCGATCCGCTCTGCCTGCTCGGCCGGTCGCTCACCCTTGCTGTTTTCCCGGCGATTCATTTTCTCATAACTCGGGTGATCGAAGGGGGATCGCGGCTTCCGGGTCTTTCGATCCCCATGGGGAGGGTCTGCGATTATCTGGAAAACCATGAAATTATCGGCAAAACCGTATTTTATCATTCGGCGCTTTTTACCTCTGTAGTGCTGTTCGCGGTCCTTCTCGCGAATCTTTTCTATTCGCGCTTCTGGTGCAGGTTCCTCTGCCCTCTCGGCGCGCTCCTCGGTCTTGTCGCCCCGTTTTCCCTTGTGAAGATGCAAAGGGATGGTGTCCAATGCACCTTGTGCGGAAAATGCCTGCTCTCCTGCCAGGGAGGGAGAGTGGGAGAAGATCGTGACGGCGTGTCGGCGTATCGGCGTGTCGGCGTGCCGACGAGATCGAATCTTCACCAAGGCGGCGTGCAAAGAGGTGAGCCCCTGCCTGACCCTGACAAAGGGGGAGGGGAGGGCATTTCGAAGGAGAGAGCCACGCGAGGAGCGGGGGAGTGTTACCTGTGCCTGAACTGCCTGGCGGTCTGCCGGGAAGACGCGATGGGATTTGAGTTTCTCGGCGTCAGAGATTCTTCAGAGTATACCCCCGACCTTACGCGCCGTGGTCTGATAGCGAGCGCAGGGGTGAGTTTGATCGCCTTGCCCTTTTTGAGTTTTTCGAGAGGAGAGGGAGGACGCTCCCGGCTCATTCGTCCTCCCGGGGCGTTGACGGAGGATGATTTTCTCTCAACCTGTATCCGATGCGGCACCTGCACGCGTATCTGCCCGACACACGCGATCCATTCCTGCATTGCCGAGGCCGGCCTGGAGGGGTTCTGGACGCCGCGACTCATCCCGAGGATCGGCTACTGCGTGTATAGTTGCACGCTCTGCGGCCAGGTCTGCCCCTCGCAGGCGATCAGACGGCTGAGCCTTGAGGAAAAGATGGGGTCCGAACGGAGTCGTCCGGTAAAGCTGGGCACGGCGGTGGTGGACAGGGGGCGCTGCATCTCGTGGGCGCAGGGGATGCAGTGCCTTGCGTGCGAGGAAGTGTGCCCGGTCTCACCCAAGGCGATCAAAATTGATGAGGAGAGAATCCATCGGATAGGACGCCCTGTTGTCGATTCGCTCCTGTGTGTAGGTTGCGGCCACTGTGAGTATGTGTGTCCGGTTGAGGGGGAGTCGGCGATAAGGGTTTTTTCGGTGGGGGAGACAAGGAGCCGGGCGAGAAGCTAAATTGTAATGGGTCACTTATGGGTGGTATCCCTTTTACTTGTCATCCCCGCACTTCGACTGCGCTCAGTGTAAACTCGAGCGGAGATCCAGTATGAAACCTGGATTCCTGCTCGAGTTTACCCTCGTGAAAACGGGGGCAGGAATGACATATTCAGCAATGTACCACCCATAAGTGATGCATTACGCTAAATTGGGCGGTTTGCTAGACTAATCCAAAATAGCATGGTATAATACAACAAGGTATACGTGGGCAACTATGGAAGGTATCGTATGAGATTCAAGATCACGCCGTCCTTCTTTGTAATCCTTATCTTCTTTCCTTTCATGATTATTGCGCAGCTCGCCGAAACCCCATGGCCTATGTTTCATCATGATGCGAGACACACGGGGCTGAGTCCCTATATAGGATCGCTTCTTCCAGGATTGAGATGGAGTTATCAAACAGAAGGCCCTGTCGATTCGGGCCCTGCGATCGGCAGCGATGGCAAGATTTACTTTGGGTCTTCGGACAATCGCCTTTATGGCATTGACTCGAGTTGCTCATTATATTGGAGCTATCAAGCTGGAGGCGATTTTGATACATCCCCTGCCATTCGAGAAGATGGGGGAATTTACGCCGGATCCCAGGACAAGAACTTCTACTGCGTTAGCTCGGCCGGCTTATTTTTTTGGAGTTATCAAGCTAGAGATATTTTCGTCCACTCTTCTGCGGTCATCGACAGAGATAGCACTGTCTATTTTGGATCTTACGGCAGTTGCCTCTACAGGGTAAGATCGAACGGTCTATTGTCCTGGAGTTATCAAACTGGTGATCGGACAGATGAATCATCCCCTGCCATAGGTAGTGATGGCAGGGTCTATTTGGGATGCAAGGACAGCTATCTCTACAGCATTAACTCTGACTGCTCGTTGTTTTGGAGTTATAAAACAGGGGATTCTGGTATTTATTCATCCCCCTCTCTGGATACCGATGGCAGGGTTTACATCGGATCGTATAACTACTTCATCCTCAGCGTTAATTCCGATTGTACACTATCGTGGAGTTATCGAACCAACTCGTACGGCTTTCTTAACTGTCCGGCAATCGGCAGTGACGGACAGGTTTCCTTTGGCTCATCGGATGAGCGATTTTACAGCATTAATTCCTGCGGCTCATTGTCGTGGAGTTACCGGACCGCGGATGATATTTCCGCTGCTTCCCCGGTCTTGAGCTGTGATGGCAGGGTGCATTTTGGGTCCGATGATTACCATTTTTACACAATATACTCCGATGGCTCGTTGTCATGGAGTTATGAAAGCGGAGGGGCGATCTCCTCTTCCCCTGCAATAGATGGTGGCGGAGTTATATATTCGGGGCTGGGGCGTAACTCATTATTCGCCATTTATCAGGATACTCCTACCCCGACCGATACGCCGACCGAAACGCCAGTCTCAACCCCCACGCGCACGCCTACGGGAACCCCGACACGCACCCCAACCGAAACTCCGATATCCACTCCCACGCTTACGGATACCCCGACGGTGACTTCCACTCCGACTGAAACGCCAACCGTCACCTCGACACCATACGCTGTATGGCCGATGTTCCGGCATGATGCCCAGCACACGGGCCGGAGCGACTACGCAGGGCCATCCGAGCCGCGGCTTTCCTGGAGCTATCTGACAGGGGACCAGGTATATTCCTCTCCCGCTCTTGGCAGTGACGGGAGCGTGTATGTCGACTCTGGTGATCACAATTTCTATGCATTTAACTCGAACGGAGCGATCCATTGGAGTTATGAAACGCCGGATTATATTTTTAGTTCTTCTCCGGCAATCGATAGCGACGGGCGTGTTTTTATCGGTTCTGATTTAGTGGATTCCAGGCTCTACGCATTTATCTCGGAGGGTGCGCTGAGCTGGAGTTATAAGACCTCTGCGTGGATAAGATCTTCTCCCGCGCTGGGGAGCGAGGGGGGCGTGTATGTCGGCTCTGGTCTTGGCGACAATCATCTCTATGCGTTTAAATCGAATGGCTCGCTTGGCTGGAGCTATCTGGCCGAAGATGTTATAGATTCTTCCCCCGCGCTGGGGATCGATGGGAGGGTGTACGTTGGATCTGATATGGATGATAGTAATGTCTACGCGTTTAGATCGAACGGATCGCTCAGCTGGAGCTATGCGACCTGGTACGGCGTGGACTCTTCTCCCGCACTGGGGGACGATGGGAAGGTGTATATCGGCTCGAATCATACGGGGAGTAAGCTTTTCACGTTCAGATCGACCGGTTGGCTTGAATGGAGTTATCGACCCGATGGTGATACAACATCCTCTCCTGCGCTGGGGATCGACGGGAGAGTATACGTTGGTTCTGATGCGAATACTTTTTACACATTTACGTCGAATGGTTCGCTCGACTGGACCTATGCAACAGAAGGGAGAATATATTCATCTCCGGCGCTGGGGAGCGACGGGGGAGTGTATGTCGGCTCTTACGATAACAATCTCTATGCGTTTCACTCAAATGGTGCGCTCAACTGGAGCTATCTGAGCGGAGATGATGTATATTCCTCTCCCGCCATCGGGAGCAACGGGAGGGTGTATATCGGCTCTCTTGATAAAGCTCTTTACTGTCTCGATCAGGCAGCGACGACACTACCTACTTATACTCCAACCATGACGCCGACCCCAACGGTAACGCCTACAGGAACTCCAACGGACACCCCCACGATAACGCCGACCTCCCCGCCGACCAACACTCCGACGCCTACCCGCACCCCTACGGTGACGCATACGCCCACGAGGACACCCACTGTTACCGCCACTTCGACATATACGCCGTCCCCCCAGATGTCTCCTACGTCGACACCTACGCCTGCGGCTCCGGCGCCGACGAAGGTCCCGATCGTTGTGCCGTTCAATCTCAGGCTCGAGCAGCCGGTTTTGCCGCCGACGGGCACCCTCACCATTTTTGCGGACATCACGGTCGACGGCACCGTGTATTACGGAGTGCCCTGTCTCCCCTATGTGGCAGTCACTGTGGGGCGGACACAGTATTTCATCCTGAGCGGGAACAGGATCACCACAAAGATGACTCCGTATCTCAAACCTTCGAAGAAAGAGGGGAACTATTTCAGGTTGTACGACAATATCAGCAACTACCAGATTGCCCGGATTTCCTATGCCGGTCTTGCGCCCGGACGGTATCCGGTCCAGGGGGCGCTGTTGGACGACAAGGGGAGAGTGATGGGCTGGGTCGCAGTCGACACGCTCACAATAGAGTAAAAAAACCGGCAGGATACGAGCGAAAGACGCGGCATCTTAAAAAAGAGTAGTGGCTTCGTTACGTGTAGGGTACAGTTATCCTATGTTGTAGGGGCGCGATCCTTCGACAAGCTCAGGACAAGTTTTATCGCGCCCGGGTTCGATAAATCGAACCCCTACAAATCAACGTCACCCAAATTGAGCCACTACCAAGAAACGCTAGTCCGCAGCGGTGAGAAACCCGGGGCTGCGGGGTTCGATGCGCCGGCACTCGGATTTATAAAGCCATATGCGTCTCCTCAAATAGCTAGTGTGCCGTCTCAGAAATATCTTGCGTATGTTTGTCATTGCGAGCGAACGCGAAGCAATCTCATCTCCTTGCATTCCAATAGATTGCTTCGTCGCTTCGCTCCTCGCAATGACACGACTTTGTAAAGCTATTTATGGGACACGACGCTAGCCTGGATTATTCACGAGGCGCCCATAGTAAAAGGGGCGTAACCACTGAGGGCACTGAATACACTGAATATTTTGGACGCAGATTTGCGCAGATGAACGCAGATTAACAAAAGAAGCAGTTTGAAACCCTGAAGTTTTAATCGCAAACTGTCTTTGTATCTGCGTGTTCTGCGTTCATCTGCGTCCTGAATGGCGATTACGATATCAATGGGATAGTTGTTCGAATCGTTCAGTGACCTCAGCGTCTTCAGTGGTTGAAAGCGTGTAGTCTGTTGTGCTATTGGGTAGTTATGTCAGTTTTGAGTTGGTGAATAGATCAGGCTAGCTACCATCAGGAAAAAGCCGCCATCGCTAGCCATCTCTCCCAACCGCTCACAATGTCCAATTTGTTCGAAATCCGAACAGCCGTGTTTGAAAATTGAACAATCTCTGCATATCATATAAAACCACAGCGAGATCATTAGCTTATCCTGGCTGGTCATAACACGTTGCAGCTTAAGATATAGTAATTATCTTCCCATTTAAATCCCCAATATTACCAATCGTTGGCATAAATCTTGCTAGCTATAGTGTACATAGTGAGTGTGGATAGGCTGCATCTACAATATTCTTGACGCGCGTGAGGCCTCGATAGCCGACTCTTGCACGGACCCGATAGAAGCGGGTGCAAACTGTTAAAATCGTCGAAAAATAAGTGGGAACAAAGTATACAATTCTGACAAACATAGGTGGATACAGAGTGCCCAACACCACTTATTAGTGGGCCCCATAGTGCTAGTTATAGCCATAACATCTTGCGGATAAGCTAGATAAAAATTTTTTGCTTTTTTGACGAAGTTGGCACACTAGTTGCTTACTACAACTGGCAGGTGAAGGATGAACAGTTATACATTGCATGATCTTGGATCTGTAAACAATGAGCCCCGTAGGACCGGGAATCGTGAAAATCTTAAGTTCCTACCCATCGAGCTTGGGCGGGTTATTAAACACATGGCAACCATAGGAGGTGGCGCAGTGAAAAATGTTCTTTACACAATGGTTTTAGGTCTGTTGACTGTCTGTGGATCTGCATATGGCCTTTCTCTCTCAGCGGCAAACGACAACCGGCTCCCCGGCGATTTTCAGGTTGAATCTCGTTATAGCATCAACGAGCCGGGAACAGCGGTTCCGACGGATACGCCCGCGCCGACATGGACTCCAACACCGGACATTTACACGCCGACTCCAACAGTTACCCCCAACGATGTTCTTCGCATTGATAGCGCAGTGTCGAGGATAGTACAAGGAGGCGCGGGTGAGTTTGATATTGATCTCCTCGATCCTCTGGGCGGATATGACGTTGCAGTGGAGAGCCGTGCGGGCGGTCCACAGATGATAATTGTAACTTTCTCTGAGGAGATACAAGGAGAGGGTGGGTTCGATCCGTCTAACGTTTCCGTCACCACTTCGAGAGGCACGTCTCCGATGGTGAGGATTATCACGATCATGGGCAAGGTGCTCGTGATTCAGATGCAGGGCGCCACCGATCAGTCGCGACTCACGATCTCATTCCCGGGGATAATGGATCTCTGGGCCGGAAATCATGTTACAGAAACGCTCTGCCTGGCAGTAATGAAAGGCGACGTGACGGGTGACGGCGTGGTCAATATCTACGACCTCATCGCGGTAAAGATCGGTCTCGATCAGCCTGTGAACGGTTCCAACGTGCGCCGCGACGTGAATGCCGACGGCTTTATAAATATATTTGACCTTATTGCCGTGAAGCTTAACCTTGATAAAGGGTGTGATGGCTCATGCCCACCCGTTGGCACTCCCACACCGACAGAGACGCCCACAGCGACCTGGTCTCCCACTCCTGCAATCCCGGGCGATCTGTGGTGGACGCGGTATATATATGTGTATGATGCGGAGTCCGAGGCGGCGGAGGCGATCGAGGGGGCAGTCATAACAGCTACCTCGTACCACTACTACCCGCCGGAGCAGATGGACAGCGATGGTTGCGTTACGGACATCAACGGCCAATGCCCCGTCCGGGTGTACGCGCACGACACCGGGATAGTTACTATAACCGTTACCGCGGATGGATATTCTTCGTTTGCGCATAGTTATACCGGATTGCCTGCGTACGGGGATTTGCAGATCGGCCTGGAGCCGATAGTGACTCCCACGCCGACATGGACTCCTACAAATACCCCCTCACCCGATACACCCGTTCCAACCCCCACCACTACGCCGACGTTTACGCCGTGCGACGTTTTTCGGATCGAGAGCGCGGTGTCGAGGAGGGTGCATGGAGACGCAGGCGATTTCGACATTGATCTGCTCAATCCTCTTGCGGGAAACGACGTTGCGGTGGAGTGCCGCACAGGCGGTCCCGAGAAATTAGTCGTTGCCTTCAGCCTGGACCTGCGTGGACAGGGAACGCACGAAATATCCGACGTTTCTGTGACGAGTTCGAGAGAACCGGTTCCGACGGTTACGAATGTTTCGGTTTCCGGCAAGGTGCTTACGATTGATATGACAGGCGCCGTCGATCAGTCACGCCTCACAATTTCATTTCCCGGCATAAGGGATATGTGGGCGGGGAATGCTGTCAGCGAGACGCTCTGTCTGGCGGTGATGAGCTGCGATATAACGGGTGATGGGGTGGTCAATATCTTCGATCTCGTCGCCGTGAAAAGCAATCTTGACCGGCCGGTGAGCGGATCCAACGTCCGTAGCGATGTGACTGCCGACGGTTTTGTAAACATATATGACATCCTTGCCGTGAAGCTCAATCTTGACAAAGGATCTGATGAGTCATGCCCGTCCGACCAGGAGCCGACGCCGACATGGACTCCCACGAATACTCCGTCACCTGACACGCCTGTTCCCACACCCACGAACTCCCCGACGCCAACTCCGGTAGGGACTGACATTCCCGATCCCGCACCCACAGCCACATCTGCGCCATCGGCGGAGCCCACCGCGGAGGTGTTAATGACGCCCCAGCCGACCAAGATCCCCTCTAATTACCTCGAGCTTCATGTGGAGACAAGCCTGTTACGGGGGGGTGACACGTTGAAGCTAGGATGGGAGATCGATCCTGAGAGGCGGTACGACCTCATGGGAAGGCCGGTGCACATTTACTTCGCGGCGGCGGAGGGGGCGCCTTTGAATGATCGTCCCGCAACGGTGAACGAAATAACGACGAGCAGATCTCTATATCTATTTGATGCGAAGCTTAACGCGAGGAAGTTTAGTCCGAAGACAGCCGCGCCGGCATGGCGTAAAGTGATATTCCCTCTCAACGGCGGCAAGACCTCGGGCAACGTGACGCTTACGGTTCCCCCGGGTTTCGACGGCACACAGTGGGTATTCCTGGCGGCGTTTGTTGATGTGGCGAGCGGCAATTTCATTCGCCCGCCATTGCCTGTCGAGGTTTCAAATGAAGCGGGAGTGAAGTAAAAAGGCTTACGAACTTTGACGAAAGATCCCTTGACTCTATGGGAACGGAGGTGTCGAAGGAGAAAATGGCTGTCAGACGAGAGGAACCCTCTCAGTTTGGCAGCCTATTTTTATCGAAATGCGGACGCCCCCTCACAGTAGAGGGGTGAATGTGAAGGTGTGGGGTAGGAAATAACCGTTGTGGAGGTTTGGGAATGAGGAAGACATACGTCCTGTATCATATTCTCGGGCTTGTTCTCGCGCTGATATTTTGTTCCCTTGATAATTCGACGGCGCAACCGGCCCAGATATACTTCAATGATCCGCGCGATTCTGCACACGAGTATGACATCCGGACCGAGTTCATTAATCGGATCAATGCCGCCCAGCATACCATTGACCTCTGTATCTATAATCTCAGTGATGGCATTGTGTTCAATGCTCTGAGCGCGTGGCTTGATGCAAGCGGTCACACCATGCGCATTGTGACGGATCTCCAGCCCGGAGATTCAAACTATAGGGACTTTTTGGTGCCGCTGAAGAACAAGGGTGTCACGGTGATTTCCGACAGCCCTGTCTCCTACGATAGCCACAACAAGTTTGCGATTATTGATTCGACCACCGTATGGACGGGTTCATGGAATCACACCGCCGCCGCAAGCAATTTCCAATGGAACAACACCATCGCGATTCAAAATCCGACGCTCGTGAATCTCTACCAGACTGACTTCAATCAGATGATCGGCGGCCTCTTCCACGGGAATAAGACGCAGGTAGAGGGTTATTGTGCGCTCAACGGCGGCGCATCGGACGATTTTGTCCGGATGAGTCCCCAGAATGGTGGAACGACCACCCAGGATAGGATTACCGCCCTGATCAACGCGACCAACAACGGCGACAGCATATACTTCGCGATTTACACGTTCAGCAATCAGGCCGTGGCCAACGCGCTCAGGGATGCGAAGCTGAGAGGAGTTTCCGTGCATGGGATTTTCGACAAATTCAAGGCAACGTGCGCGGGAGATCCTCCGGACTGCAGTGATTCCAATTGGGCTTATGAGCTTCTCAAGGCAGTCAACTGCCATGTCTTCTGGCTTCAGAGCGACCCGGGATTGCCCAGCAGCCCCTATATTCATCATAAATACATGGTGATTAACCCGAAAGGGGCCGATCCGATCCTCATAACCGGCTCCGGCAATTTCACGAACCAGGCTCTCCTCGACAAATCAGGAAACGATGAAAACGTCTTGATCATTCACGATAGCAACGCCGTCCTTGTGTACTACAACAACTGGATGAAAATGTATGGGGGAGTACTTCCAGGGACGGTCGTGATCAATGAGGTGGCGTGGGCGGGCACCGCGGCGAGCCCCCAGGATCAGTGGATCGAACTCTATAACACAACGCCCAATATAGTATCGATTGACGGGGTATTTCTGGAATCGCAGATTTCGACGGCAAGCGTGGAAATCTCGCTCTCGGGAACGATCGCCCCTTTCGGGTACTATTTAATCGAGCAGGGCGATGACACTACGGTGAGCGACATAACGGCGGATCTTTTCGCCACCTTTAACCTGGATAGCGACGGAGACGGGATAGAGAGCCTTCAGCTCGTAGATACTTTTTCCGGCAACATCATCGATATGGCAAATAACGATCGTGGGTGGTGGCCGGGGGGTTTGGTTTCGGGCTGTTATTCCATGGAGAGAAAGAATCCCTATCTCGGCGATACCGACGACAATTGGGGCAGCAATAACGGGGTTCAGCGAAATGGCCGCGATGCCAATGGAAATCCTCTGAACGGGACGGCGAAAGCCGTGAATAGCATCTGCAACGCCCCCACCGTAACGCCCACTGCCACACCGACACAGACGCCCACAAGGACTCCGACGTCGACCCCCACCGTCACTCCAACAGCCACTCCTACCCGCACCCCTCCGGCATCCGGCGCGGTGGTGATCAATGAAGTCGCGTGGGCTGGGACCGCGGCATCTGCATCCGATGAGTGGATCGAGTTATATAATACCACCAACGACACGATTTCTCTCGAAAACTGGACAATCAAGGCGCAGGGGGCGTCCATTATTCAGCTTCAGCAGCCGGGTCTTGTCACCTCCTCAATCTCCCCCAATGCGTACTATCTGATTGAGAGAACAAACGAGATGACCGTCAGCGATATATCCGCGGATTATTATGGATCTTTCGGAAGCGGCCTTCCCAATGGCGGCGCCAGGCTTGAGCTTTACAGTCACGCAAATACCCTGATCAACGCAGCCAACGTGAGCGGGGGAGGCTGGCCCGGGGGCAGCTCCTCGCCGTCGTACTTTACGATGGAGAGAAAGGACCCAGCCTTTTTAGATTTACTTTCGGATGGCTCGAGCAATTGGGGGTCTAATAATGGAATAACGCGGAATGGACATGACGCGAACGGCAACCCGCTGAACGGAACCGCAAAATTTCTCAACAGTATCTATAGCGGCTCTCCCACGAAAACACCTACACAAACACCGACGACGACTCCCACATCCACGCCCACGATTACCCCCACACCCACCATCACGCCCACTCTCACCCCCACGCCCACGCTGACGCCGACACCCACTTCCACAACGCATCCGGGAACGGGGATTGTTGTCAACCAGGTGTGCCCGTTCACCACGCCCGGGGAATATGTCGAACTCTACAACAATAACAGCATCGCGGTGAATATGTGGGGTATGAAACTCGATGTGGCCAGCAACGATTATACCTTTACCGGCAACGACGTTATTCCCCCTCATGGATTTTTTCTTATTTCCGATACAAGTCCGGTCAGCGGTGTGATCGCCGATGAGCATGCCGATATTAATATCACTGATAACGGCGCGAGCAGTTACGCACGGCTCCTTAACTCTTCCTCAGCCGTAGTGGACACTCTAGGATGGTCGTACGCCACCTATTACGAGGGAACGAGGTTGGGGGCTCTTGCGACCGGCAAGGCGTGGAAAAGGAAGACCGACGGACTGGATTCCAATGATAATAGCGCAGACTTCTCCGCGGTCTCGCCCAATCCGAGGAATAGTGGCGGATCCGGTCCGAGTCCCACTCCCACGCCGACTGCGACACCGACAATGACCCCCACAAGAACGCCGACACCCAGCCCCACGCCCACATCGACTCCGCCGCATGGACATCCCTGGCCCATGTTCCGCTGCGATTCCCGCCATACCGGTCAGAGCCCCTATCACGGGGCGCTTGCCGCCGCTCTCCAATGGAGCTATCAGGCGCGCTATTTCCGCTCCTCTGCCGCAATCGGACAGGACGGGGAAATCTACGTTGGTTCGAGCGACAAGAACCTCTATAAATTCAACAACGACGGGATCTTGTCATGGAGCTATGGCACCGCGCATTGGGTATTCTCCTCTCCCGCACTGGACAACAAAGGAACAGTGTACGCCGGCTCCTATGATGGGCGACTCTACAGTATTGCATCGAACGGCTCTCTGAATTGGAGCTATGCCACCGAGGGGTGCATAAAGTCATCACCGAACATCTCAGCCGATGGGAGGGTCAGTGTGGGCTCGATGGATAACTGCCTCTACACACTGGGTTTGGGCGGGACCCTCCTCTGGAGCTATGCTACAGCTGACATTATCTACGATGCCTCCCCGGCCCTCCGCAACGACGGTTCTATGCTCGTGGGTTCTTTTGACAACAATGTCTATTGCGTAGGTTCCTCCGGATCGCTGATCTGGAGCTATGTGACCGGGAAAAGGGTACACAACTCTTCCGCTCTAGGAAATGACGGTTCCGCATATGTGGGATCCAGCGACAATTGCCTCTACCGGATTGCTTCCGGCGGCTCCCTGTCGTGGAGTTACGACGTCGGGGGACCCGTATATTCTTCGCCAGGGCTGGCTGAAAACGGTATGATCTCGATAGGTTCGGCGGATAAGAATATTTACCAGATCAACCCGGCCGGCTCCCTCTCATGGAGCTACAAGAGCGCCAATGAGATCGACTCCTCGTGCGCTATAGATCGGGACGGGAAAATATACCTGGGCTCAGGAGACACAAGGCTCTACTGCCTGGGTTCCCGTGGAAAACTATTTTGGAGCTTCAGGACCGCTGCCTCGATATATACCTCGCCCTCGATAGGGAGCGATGGAACTATCTACGCCGGCTGGGATGACGGCAGCTTCTATGCGATCAATGCCCCCGGCAACGCCGCTCCCCGTTTCCAGGCCGCGGGGCCCTTCTCGGTGCAGGAAGATCACCCGTTGACATTTACCCTCCAGGTTGATGACCGCGATGGCGTGGCCCCCGACCTGGACCACGACGGGGATGTTGATCAGGGTGATTTTGGAATCTGCCAGGAGTGCCGCGGCATAGAAGCTCCCTATAGCGATCCTAAATGCCTTGCGTCCGATTTCAATAGGGACGGACGTGTGGACGGCGCCGATTTTGATATTCTTGATCAGTTCTCCACCGACTCCTACATGCCGGCCAAACTCATTGTCTCCATGGAAAATGCTCCGGCGGGTATGACATTCGACCCGAATGGCATTACTGTTCATTGGACGCCCTCCAAGTGCCAGGCCGGCGACTACGAGATCAGTTTCGCCGCATGGGACGGCATGTACAGGCCTGTTCTGAAGGTAATGGTATCCGTCGGGAATTATAGTGAGCCTCCGTCCATAATAGACTGCCCCCCCGGCATCGCGACTGCGCATGTTGGGGAACAGCTCACGCTCGATATCACAGCCCAGGATTCCGACGGCGTAGCCCCCGATCTTGATTGCGACGGAGATGTGGATCTGTCGGATCTTGGAATACTGCAGAAGTGTTTGAGCGGCTCCGGCGTCCCCTACTCTCCCTCCTCGTGCCGCAATTGTGATTTTAATAATGATGGGAATGTCGATTTACTTGATATGGGAAACCTGCGACAGTTCCTGTCCGGGGAGAATGAGAAGGCGCGGCCCCATCTCTCGATCTACCCCTACCCCCAGGGAGCGAATATCTCCTATCCAGACCCTGAGCCCCAGAGCGGCATATACCACTGGTCGTTCAGCTGGACCCCGGTGAGCGGGCAAGAGGGGATATATGCGATCGCATTCAATATCTCGGACGGATTGTCAGTGGACGGATGCAATGCGACGATTCAAGTGCTGCAATCGCCTTCCCCGCCGCCCACGCCTACGCCGGCGGCTGGCTCCCCGGGACAGGAGGAGGCCTTGCCGACGCCCTCGCTCACGCTACTGTCTCCGCAAGGCGGAGAACTGATGAAACGCAGGAGCACGATGACGGTCAGGTGGGAATCGGCGGGCGATGCGGGAGCGGAGGTCAGGCTTGCGCTTCTGGCGGATGGCACAATCCGTGAGGCGATCATTGTTCCCAATACCGGTTCTTTTACTTGTACTCTCCCATCAGGTATCCCCCGCGGTAATAATTATCAAATCGGTGTGCAGAGTGTTGTGGATCCCTCGACATACGACATAAGCCAGGGGTACTGCAGAATAAAGTGATTTTTGGAAGAAGAAGATAGCGACTGTTGTAATGGGTCACTTATGGGGGGTACATTGCTGAATATGTCATTCCTGCACTTCGACTGCGCTCAGTGTAAACTCGAGCAGGAATCCAGGTTTCATAATGGATCCCCGCTTTCGCGGGGATGACAAGCGAAATGGATACCACCCATAAGTGACCCTCCCCCCTTCTGCGGTAGGGCGGGACGGGGTGATGTGTATCTGGCAACGGGGACAGTAACATTGGTGAAAGTGAGAATAATTCTGTCTTTTTTCTGACAGACTCCCGGATTCGGAATGCGGAGATGCATATCGTGAGTTTTGTTCATTGCATGCCGGATGCTCACGGTACTGCCCTGCCTTCACCTCATTCAGGGGTGAAGAGATAAAGGAGAGCAAATGATTAAAGCTGTTTTGGCTGCTGTTCTTATCCTATTTGCGCTCTGCGCGGTCCTGCCATCGGCTTCCGCGCAGACGCACTACATGCGCGTCTACTATATCCAGTGGGTTCCAGCGGGGTCGACCGGTTCCTTTGGAGATTGCAGCTATTACGAATTTCCTGGCGCAGACGGTATTCTCGGGACTGCGGACGACAGGAACCTCCTTGTCGACTCAGGGGGAAGCTCACATGACCAGGACGTGCTCCTCCCCTTCCTGGACAGCAAGGTCGGATCTGGGGGAACGATCTGGTTCGTGGCGCTTTCTCATCCTCACGATGACCATTATGGAGGGTTGCCAGCCGTTTTCATCAGATACGTGGTTAAAAACTTTTATGAGAATGCAAATGATCCATGTACCAAGATCACGCCCGAGGGCAACTACTTCGGCGTGAAGGCCGGCGACTACCTGAGCGGCCCTCACTGCAACGTCCACCCCGGTGATCAGCCGTACGGTTTCGATCCGTACATTGAGGCCAGGGTCCTTGCCGCCAAAAAAACTCCAGGCGGCTCGGATGATAATGCGTATTCAGTTGTCCTCCAGATCAAGTGTGGTGAGAGCGCTTTTTTAAGCGGGGGAGATGCGACAGGAAGCGGCACCGAGAGCGGAATCTTGAATGGTAATACCGAGTATTCCTACGCAGGAGCGCAGGGCGAACTCGCTCAGACCGATATATATAAAGTACATCACCACGGTTCGGATAGCTCCAGCTCGCAGAATTTTGTCAATGCGATGCACGCCCAGTACGCGGTGGTGCAGTTAGGCTACGGCAGCGGAGATCATCCATATGCCGGCGCCCTGAATCGCATTTGGGCGGCGGGAACAATCGTTTACCGCAATGACCTGGATGGCACGGTGCTGATCAAGTGCGATAGCGATGGGAACTTCGACATCACCCGTAATCACACGTATGCAGGCGTGGGCGGTGCCGGGGCTCTCCGCTATTACCCCCCGCCGATTCCGCAGAACCTGATTGTCAGCAACGTGTCTGATTCCTCCATAAGCCTTGATTGGGATGACGTGGCGGACGCCTACGGCTACGATGTCTATCGCTCCACACTACATAACGGTGATCCCGGCGCGGGCAGAGACGCCAACCCCGGCTGCGACGCCACCGGTATTTATGAAAAGATCAACCAGGCGAATGTCACAAGCTCCCAGTATGTTGATACCACCACGCAATCGGGAATTACGTACTACTACCGTGTCTCGGTGAAGAACAATAACAGTAACCAGGTATGCTATGAGACACGCTATTCGAACGAGGTATCCGCTATCAACGGTTCCACCCGCACCCCGACGATGACACCGACGATCACGAGGACCCCGACAATCACATCGACTCCCACAATCACCCCGACCCCGACGATTTCCCCCACACCCACAATCACCCCGACTCCTACGACCAGCCACACACCGACAACGACGCCTACAATCACGAAGACCCCGACAATCACACCGACTCCCACAATCACCCCGACTCCGACGATAACACCGACGCGCGGCCCGGAGGTGTGGCCGATGTTCCGCTGCAACGCGGCGCACACGGGTCGGAGCAATAACTCGGGGCCCCCAACCGCCAAACTCAGGTGGAGCTATAATTGTTCCTACGCGATATACGGCTCCCCGGCGCTGGACTACAACGGGGTTTCGTACACCGGCGTCGACTACGCCGCGCTCTTTGCGATGGAATCCGATGGGGGTCTCAAGTGGTCATATGGCGGTTACTACAATTCGTGGTCCGAGGCGGCGGTTGACTCAACCGGGACGGTGTATGTAGCGGATAACAATTACGATTGGGACGGGAATAATAATTTCTATGGGCTCGTTGCGATCGGTGGCGATGGTGCCCTTCAGTGGAGCTACGCGGTGGGGGGATACGGAGTGTACTCAACACCGACGCTCGGCGACGACGGCAGGCTATACATCGGCAGTAGCGAAGGCGTCCTCTACGCAATGAACCCCGTTGGTTCACTCGGCTGGAGTTATGCTACATGGAATCAGATCTATGATACCGCCCCCTCCATCGATCCGGACTCGAGGAACATCTATATCGGAACCACGTACGGCTGGCTCTTCGCGCTGTCTTCCGGGGGCACCCTTCTCTGGACATATCCCATGGCGGGCGCCCTTTATGCGTGCCCTGCCGTGGGGCTTAATGGCTCCATCAATCTGGGGACATATGATGGCAGGCTCCAGTCATTGACTTCGAACGGCAGACTCGCCTGGTCTTATTATTGTACCGACCCGTTCTACTCGAGCCCGGCTATAGGCACGGATGGTTCCCTGTACGTGGGGTCCGAAAATAATCACCTCTATTGCATCAGGACAAACGGCAGCATGCGTTGGAGTTACGATAGCGGAACACCAATTGATTCCTCGCCCGCCATAGACAGGGATGGCCGCGTCTATTTCGGCGACAGCGGAACGGGTTATACGGGCAACTGTTATTCGCTGAGTCAAAACGGCGCGCTGATATGGTCTTATTCCACAGGCGGGTATTGGATGGCTTCCCCCTCCATCAGCGGAGACGGGGCGCTTATCAACGGTTCCATGGATAGTATACTTTATGCCATAGACGGAGGAGATACACCCACTCCCACGAAGACCCCCACGAACACGCCAACGCCCACCGCAAGCAGAACGCCGACGGTGACAAGGACGCCGACAGATACCCCCACGATCACGCCGACGCCGACAACCACCCCGACGTCCACGATCACTCCTACACCAACGGATACCCCCACTGCAACTCCGACGGGGACGCCGACAGATACTCCCACGATCACGTCGACGCCGACAACTACCCTTACACCCACGATCACTCCTACTCCGACGGATACCCCCACTGCAATTCCGACGGGGACGCCGACGGATACTCCCACGACCACGCCGACCCCGACGCTGACACAGACGCCTACAGAGACTCCCACGATTACTCCGACACCCACGAATACCGCCACGCCCACCGTGACAGCGACGCCGACGATAACAAAGACCCCTACGATAACCCCGACGCCGACATCCACGCCATCGCCGCCACCGACGGTTACGGGGGAGATAATTATGACCTCGACTCCCACGCCTACGGCCAAACCTCTCGCGATACTGCTTAATTCCCAAGATTTGTCCGCAGGCAGGCAGTTGCAGATACGCGTTGTGGTGAGCCCGCTTGCCGGGAGACCCTTTGACGCCTATGCGGCGATCTTCGGGCCGAATGGATCGCTGTACTGCATCAAGGCCCCGAATCTCCTGAGCTCAGGGTTGGTTCCGATTGGGCGGAACATTCCAGGCCTCCCCAACGGCTACTCCGGCATACTCCTGGATATGGTGATTCCTCCGGGCGTCCAGGGCAGTTACAGCGTCGCCGTCGGCCTGTTTGATTCCGGCAGACCGGTGTCCGGCGCGGGCAGCGCATTCATGTATGATTCGGCGGAATTTTGGATCAGGTGACTCGCTCTCCCTGCAGGTGGTGATGGGGAGATGAAGGGAGGTCAGGAATATCGAGCTAATATTATGTGGGTAGACAGGACCTCGATGTCCGGTAACCGGATTGGCTCCGATGAGTGAGGAATTCCATCAAAAGGAAGGAGAAGATGTCATGCAACGGGAAAGCAGCAACTATATGCGTTTCACAAAGAACTCATTGACGCGTAGTGTCATTATTTTCATATCAGGAGTAACATTCATAGCAGTGGCTCCAATGTCTGAATCGGCCGTTACGCCGGATTCCGGCTTTAGCGGGGATGGCAGGCTGGAATATCCCGGATTGGTTACCTACAGCCGTTCCCACCTGGCCGTGCAGGATGATCAGAAGATCCTGGTGGTGGGGGGCGGGAGTTTTGGGGGGTATGATTTCACGGGGAGCGCGGTGGTGAGCAGGATTCTTCCGAACGGTGAATTCGACCCCTCCTTTGGTCACAACGCCGACGGTACAAGTTATATCTACCCCGGCCAATTATATGTGTACGGAACGGCAATCGCCGTGCAGAGCGACGGGAAGATCATCGTGGCCGGATCGAGAGACCCGGAAGGGCCGGGGTACGATACACGTCTCGAGAGACCCTGGGTCGCTCGTCTGACGGAGAACGGGGAACTCGATCTGACTTTCGGCGAAGACGGAATTTTCACTACGGATGATACAAACGCGTGGATCTATGACGTGGCACTACAGGATGACGGCAAAATAATATTGGGCGGGATTTTGGAATCGGAGCACCCTTTTACAAATGACGATAGCGATATCATCGTCATGCGCCTCACAAAGGATGGTTCTCCCGACGCGACTTTCGCCGACAACGGAACGTACACCTATCACGACGGATTATCATGGGCAACATCGATGCGCGTGCAGCGCTATGCAGGGAGGGAGAGGATCTTGATCGCGGGCACCGTTTTCCCGGATACAGACTCTCCCGCTAAAACGGTGATATGGTGTCTTGATGCGGAAACGGGCAGCCCCGATGCGAGCTTCGGCCCCAACGGGAGCGGGATGTATGTGTATGCAGAAAATAACGCCCCTCCCTATCTGGGCATTATCGATATTGCCCCGCAAAATGAAGGAACGATAGTGGCGTGCGGAGCGATCAGCGGCGATGAAGACCTCACACGCACGGCTATCTGGAGAATTGCGCCCGGAGGTGAGTTTGAGCCTGGATCCGGTCCCGGCCAGACTCCCGAGATATGTGCCTCCCATAACAGCGGCCAAGATAATATTTATCAGGTTATCCAGATGGCGGTGAAATCCAATGGCAAGATCGTCCTGATGGGGGTACGCTATGAAAGCACCAGCGGCACCATGAGGATTGCTCTATGGCAAGCCAATTCGAACGGCAGTATCGACGAAAGTTTCAATGCCGGGGAGCCATATATATACCAAAGCCCGGAACCAGTCCCGGGTTATCACCCCGAGGGATCCTATGTTGCGGTACAGGGTGACGGGAAGATACTGGTTTCGGCCAATCTTGGTCTTGGCAGCGAGCTGCCGTCCGTTATAAGGTTCGACTACAGCTCGGACTGCAACCAGAACGGTATTCAGGATGAGGCGGATATTGCCGGCGGGAGCAGCCAGGATTGCAACAGCAATGGTGTGCCGGACGAATGCGATATCGAAAGCGGCGGGAGCCAGGACGGCAACATAAACGGCATACCCGATGAATGCGACGGTTCGTTATCCAAGCCGTTCAGGATAATTGCGGAACTGAATAACTGGAAGGGGGGAGACCTCTCCAGGTTCAGAGTCAGCGTCGCTCCGATCACGGGGCACCCTTTTGACGCGTATATGTGTGTTGTCACTCCCGGAGGCCAGATCCTCTCGATCCAGAGCGAAAACAGGATAGTTTCCGGATTGCGCGCGCTGGCGCAGAATATCCATGCCCTCCCGGGCGGCTATTCAGGAACACTTCTGGAACTGAGTATACCCGCGGGCCTGAAGGGAGATTACCGGATAATCGGCGGGCTCTCTAATGCTGGTGCGAAGGTCGGAAACATAAACGATCTTTTCCGGTATGACATCATCGATCTTAACTTGAACTAATTCCTAGACGTTGTAGGCAACCGTTTCATAGCAAAGCAGTTGCGAATTAATTGGTACCCGGTAAATGGTTACTGCTTGCCATCGGGCGAACGTCTTAAATGCAATACTCTGGCGTGCAGAGTGTTGGTGAAAACGTCTGCCGCTCTGCGTTTGGGAAATGAGCGGATATTATATTTTACCGCGGAGACGCGGAGAGCGCAGAGATGTGCATCACGCAGAGAATCAGGCGTTGATGAGTTATTTCCTTGCGATCGCTCTTTGCGTGCTCTGCGCCTCTGCGGTGAGCTATTAAGCTTTTTAGAAGAAACGGGGAGAGTTCATAAAAAGTTGTGCCATCGCCCCCAGACCGCTATATAATGGCTCCGATAATCAAACTGGGAGCATTGACTGCATGAGAGGCTATATCCAGGTCTACACGGGGGATGGGAAAGGCAAGACGACAGCCGCGTTCGGCCTTGCGCTGAGGGCGGCGGGGGCAGGCCTCCGTGTCTTTATCGCCCAGTTCATTAAGGGCAGACCGTACAGTGAGGATCGGTCACTCGCGAGGCTGAAGGATAAGATCACCGTCAAAAGATTTGGGCGCGGGTGTTTTATCAGGGGAGAGCCGAAGGCAGGGGATATTGCCGCGGCGATGCGCGGGCTGCGGGAGTGTGAAGCGGCGATATGCTCCGGAAAATATGATTTGGTTGTCCTCGATGAGGCGGCGATTGCGGCGCACCTCGGGCTTTTTTCCTCTGGTGACTTAATGAAGCTCATCGAGGAGAAGCCGTCGGGGCTTGAAATTGTGATCACCGGCCGGAATGCGCCCAGGGCGCTTTTGCGGAAAGCAGATCTCGTAACGGAGATGCGGGAGAGGAAACATTACTTCCGCCGCGGGGTTAAAGCGAGAAAGGGGATTGAGAACTGATCCTGTGAGAGGCGGATTGCCGCGCCCCGCAAAGCCGGGGCTCGCAATGACGGGGGGATTTTACCACTTGTCCGGCGTGATATACTCTCCGAATTTTTCCCGCGCGTCGAGCAAACGCTTCCTCTGCTCTTCAAGAACGGAAAAGAGTATCTCAGGGGTGTCGGTGACCACGGTTTTATAGATGTGCGAGACCCTGTCGATCTTGGCAAGATTTTCCGACACACGTAGCATGAATTGATCGCGGTAATCGTTCTCGGAATATTCCTCGCTGAGCACCTCGCGGAACAGTTTCTTCAGATCGCCGTACCGCGGGATCAATCCCGTCGGCGTTCGGATGGCATCGACATCGCCATGGACGCGCAGCTCCATCCATTTGTACCAGACCCGCTTGTCCGTTTTTTTGTTCAGGAATTTGCCGTCCCTGCCCTTGATGAAATAGTTGACGGAGAATATCCTCGGAGCATTCTTCACGACCCTGACGAAATCGAGGTTGATCTGCACGTAGCGGCCGACAGGGATGGAGAGGAAGTCGAGGTTCGACATCGGGTTGAACTCCCGGACGCCCTCCTTCCCGAGCGTCGCGGCAGTGGTCTCGGATTCGAGAGCCGCCCCCTTCATGATGATCCCGTGTGTCCAGTCAAATGACTCCTCTACGGGGACGGAGGTGTCCGAGTCGCGTCCCCCATAGACGATTGCGCCCACGCGCACCCCCTCCGGATCATGGAGGGCGGCATCAACGTTATCGAGCGACTCGATGGCGAGCGTGAAGCGGGCGTTTGGGTGGGACGGCGGGATCTCCTTGCCGTCGTTGTCCTTCTTGCCGATCCACCAGTCGCCGGAATGATTCACCCCTTGAGGGGGGACGGGGCCGTCTTTTCCTATCCAGTAGACACCCCTCTCGGGAGTGACCAGGACGTTGGAAAATATTATCTCACCTGGGGAGTTCAGCGCCTTCCACTGGCTGGGGTCATCCTGCGAGTTCACTCCCTGGATGATGCCGAACATCCCCTTCTCCACATTAGCCGCGCGCAGCTCGCCGCTCTTTGTGCGCAGGTAGGCGATATCGTCTCCGACAATCGATTCTCCCTGAAGCATTGCGGTGGAGGTCTTGCCGCACAGGGAGGGGAATGCGCCGAGGAAGTAGGTGACCCGGCGCCCCGGCCCGTGAACTCCCA
The DNA here is from genome assembly GCA_026392015.1 of Candidatus Auribacterota bacterium. Lineage (GTDB taxonomy): Bacteria > Auribacterota > Tritonobacteria > UBA1439 > UBA1439 > JAPLCW01. The sequence goes on from JAPLCW010000119.1 coordinate 37,283, forward strand.
TGATGAGCATGTGTTCCGTGAGCCATCCCTCCTGCGCCCCCCTCCGTATCGCCAGGCGCATTGCGAGTTTTTTCAGGCCTATCGTATTGCCGCCATACTGGGTGTTTACACTGTAGACAATGTCATCCATCGGGTCGATGTAGATTCGGCGGTTCTTGAGATTCTTGCAGGTCTTCCGCTCATCGAGTTCTCCTTGAGAATGAAGCAATTTGAAGAAGGGTTTCCGCCGCCCCTCTCGTAGGAACTCGCGATAGCCGGGACGGTAGAGGATCGTTTCGCTGTGGGCCACATAACTCGAATCGGTGATCTGGACGCACGGGATTGAAAAGACGGAATTCGTCGGGCCGAGGCAGAAAAAGCAGACGGACATCTCCTTCCCCGCCATGATGCCCTTGAGAATGGCGCGGATATCCCTGAGCGCCGGCTCGCGCTCCTTTGTCTCGATCGCCGCGCCGAGATCCATCCCCGGCGGAACGAGTATGCCGGTGTTCTTCTTGTCCCTGCCCTGGTCGGCATAGTTGTCGAAGTGGATCGTGTGTCCCTCGATTGCCAGAGGGGCCTCTTCGCCCCTCCGCAGCGCGGACTCTCGCAGGTAGTGCATGTCTTCGGGGGTGTCGGCACAAACAAATACTTTTTCCGGAGCGCAAAGCTCTATACACTCTGCGATGAACTGGTGGAGGGAAGGGTTGTCGATCGCCTCAAGCTTGCGGAGGTTTGCCTGACCCAATCTGGTTTTTACGCCGTTATAAAAATCCACGTTGCCCGCTCCTGTGCGCCGCACTCCGCACGATACGGTAGTATAGTAGATCAGCCTGACCGGGACAAGCGGTATCTCGACATGCACGTAAGGGGTCACTTAGGGGGGGTACATTGCTTAATATGTCATTCCTGCGAAAGCAGGAATCCAGGTTTCATAGTGGATCCCCGCTTTCGCGGGGATGACAAGTGAAAGGGATACCCCCCAAGACTGACCCATTACTCCCTCGGCGCGGATGAGCTGCGGGTGTGCCGCTGCGTCAGGCGCGTAGAAGGAGCGAGGGTGCGTCGGATCCAGGAAGGGGGGATCTCTCCATGAAAAAGTTCATTCTCTGCTCTGCGTGTTCTTTGATCGCGTTCGGTGCGTTCGTTCCTTTGATTCAAGCGACTATTGACAACCCTAATCTCGGTGAATTTTACAACCTCGGAAGCTATTATGCGAATACGGGACAGTACGACCTCGCTGTCAAAAACTATAACACTATGGTGAAGAATTATCCTGCCACGGTGGAAGCGGAGCAGGGCTGGCTCCGGTTGGGAGAGGCGTACAAACAGCTTATGCTGGTCGCAAAGGCTGACCTTGATAAGGCAAAGAAAGAGGGAAAGCTGCCGGAAATTATTAAAGATCTGGAATCGAAAGTAAACTCGCTCATGCTTCAGTCGATCAACGCGTTTCAGAAGGCAAGCGCACAATTTCCCGCATCGAAGGCTGAGGGGTTGATCGGCATCAGCCAGGTGTACGCCGCGTTCGGCGCCGACAAATCGGATGAGGCTCTTGGCGAGCTCCAGACGGTGATCGCGGGTTATCCCGAAGAGGCGGGGAGGGCGCAGATCCTGGTGGGCGATTTGTATGCCTCATTGGGCGATAGGGAGAATGCAAAAAAGGCTTACACGAAGGCCGGAAACGAGTTCCCGGAGGTCGCCTCCCTCGCAACGCTCAGGTACGCAGACTTGCTCATGAAGCAGGAGGATTTTGGAAAGGCGCTGGACTCGTACGAGACGATTGTCAACCAACTCGGCATTGACGATGCCTACGGCAACAAGTTCCGTTTTCTCGGCGACGTTATGAGCAGGGCTGTATCGGGACGAGGGGAGGCGACGCGCGATATCGCAGAGCGGGAGAAGAAGAAAAGTGAGAGTGAGGAGATCGCGGGGTACAGCGGTATCGCATCCCATTACTATGGCACGAACGTGGGGATGGAGGCGAACATGGATCTGGCGGAGGCGCTCTTCTACTACGGCCGTAGCCCCGAAGCGGTGGTGTTGCTGAGAAAATCAATCGCAGAAGCCTATCCGCAGAGCCGCTGGGCGGTGAGGGCTCTGATGAAACTCGCGAAGCTCCAGGGGGTATCCCAGGAGGCAGCGGATACGTACAAAGGCATTATCCAGTCTTATCCCCTCAGCATTCACTGGGTTAAGGCGCACATGAAACTTGCCGATCTGTATCTGAAACTTGCCGAGGCAGAGAAAGATAGCGACCAGAAGGTAAAGCTGAGGGCTGCCGCCGGCGAAGAGTGCAAGGCCGTCAGCGCCGCTTTCCCTATGTGCCCGGAGGGAGCGCAGGCGAAGGAATATAGTGCGAAGAATAAGCTTTAGCCTGGGCTATTCATCAACTTTTAATGTTTTTACCGCGGGTTACGCTGATTAAGCGGATTGTTGTCTACAATCCGTCCAATCCCTGCCTATGCCGAAGCGGAGCTCCGGCTCCGCGCAGGCAGGCGCGAAATCCGCGGTTTCATGCTTTAGTCCATTAAGATTGCTTTTTTATTCGTCTGCTGAATAATCCAGGTTAGATGATGTAAGATAATGGAGATGGGTTCAGTTCGTTTGCTCCAGGATTAACGCCCTCTTCTATACGTCCTCTCCCTGTGGATCTGCCGCCGCGCCCCTTCGGTAGGCAAGGCACGCAGGAGCGGGGCATGCCGGCATGGTTCCGCGAAGAGGGACGCGGGCGAGGGGAAAAGGGCCTGTGTCACCCGGTGACTGACCGGATGCGGCTGATCGATGCGCGGAGCACAAACGGAGAGCGGCGATGGACGAAGGCGTGATGGGTGTGCTCAAGGAACTACTGGAGCAGAACGACAGCAAGATCATCCTGCTTGTCGCTGATGGCCTCGGCGGCCTGCCGATGACCCCGGGTGGGCCGACGGAGCTCGAAGCGGCTCATACTCCCTGCCTCGATGCGCTCGCCACTATCTCATCCCTCGGACTCCTTGAGCCCGTGGGGCCCGGCATCACCCCGGGGAGCGGCCCCGCGCACCTCGCGCTTTTCGGCTATGACCCGTTTCGATACAACATCGGTAGAGGAGTGCTTGAGGGGCTCGGCATAGATTTTCAGCTCACCCCAAGGGATGTGGCAGCGCGCTTCAATTTTGCGACCGTGGATCACAGCGGAAGGCTGGTGGATCGCCGCGCCGGGCGGATCAGTACCGAAGAGAACGAGCGGCGTGTGAAGAAGCTGAGAGCGGGAATAACGCCGCCGAAGGGGATTGAGATATTCATCGAGACGGTGAAGGAACACCGGGGGCTCGTCGTTCTCCGCGGCGACGGGCTCTGCGGAGAAATCCACGACACGGACCCCCAGGGACTCGGCGTGCCGGCGCTTCCGGCGCGCGCCGTGGATTCAAAAGCCGAAAAGACGGCAGCGATTGTGAACACCCTCATCAGCCAGGCCGCTTCCATCCTGAAGGATGAAGAGAAGGGCAACATGATACTTCTCAGGGGGTTCGCGAAGCATGAGCCCCTCCCGACGATGCGTGAGCGCTACGGTGTGCACGCGTTCGCCATTGCGCAGTACCCGATGTATCGGGGCCTCGCGCGGCTCGTCGGGATGACGGTCGCCCCCCACACCGCGAGCACGGATGAGGATATCAGGATGCTCACAGGGAACTTCCCCCAATACGATTTTTTCTATCTGCACTTCAAGAAGACGGACAGCCGGGGAGAGGATGGCGATTTTGCCGCGAAGGTGGCTGCGATCGAGGAACTCGACAAGATGATCCCGGAGATACTGCAACTCAAACCCAGCGTCTTCGCTCTCACCGCCGACCACTCCACCCCCTGCGCGCTCGCCATGCACAGCTGGCACCCGGTCCCGCTCCTCTTGCACTCTCCCTTCTGCCGGCTTTCCGGAGCGAAGCGCTTCAGCGAGAGGAACTGTGCGGGAGGCCCTCTCGGGTTAAGGCCGTCGGTTCACCTCCTCCCGATCCTGCTTGCCCACGCCCGAAAGTTGATGAAGTTCGGAGCGTAATAAGCAGTAGTCAGTAGTTAGTAGTTAGGGGTTAGGGAAAAATGGAAGAGCTGACGCATCTGACAGTCAGGGAAATCAACGAGCGGTTCGGGACCAAAGGGGAGATTCCCTCCGAGGCTGAGATTGCACTCATAGAAGCGGATCCGCGCGCGGGTGTCCGCCGCCTTGCCGGGGTATTCAGAAAACGCCGGGAGAGGCTCAGCGCCGAGGCGAGGCGCTTGGAGGCGATGCTCGAACGGGAGAAATCCCTCTGGGCCAGGGGGACCAGCTACGTGGCGGGTGTCGATGAGGTGGGCGTCGGGCCGTTTGCAGGGCCGGTGGCGGCTGCCGCGGTGGTATTCCCACAGGGTGCCTGCATCGAGGGCATCAGGGATTCCAAGGAATTGTCCCACGAGCGCAGAGTGGTGTTGAACAAGCAGATCACGCAGGTCGCGCTGGCAATCGGGATCGGGCTAGTGGATGTCGAGGAGATCGACAGTATCAATATCTATCAGGCGAGCCTCAAGGCGATGCGCCTCGCAATCCTCAATCTGGACATGAAAATCCAGCATCTGCTTGTGGATGGAAGGACGATTCCCGGCATTGGCATTCCGCAGGATGCCATTCCCGGCGGGGACAGGAAGGTCTTTTCCATCGCCGCAGCCTCGATTGTGGCGAAGGTTTACCGGGACGAGCTGATGACCCGCTACGACAGTCAATATCCGCAGTACGGTTTCGCGCGCAATAAAGGGTATGGGACGGCGGAACACATCCGCGCGCTGATGCAGCACGGCCCATGCGAGATACACCGGAAATCGTTCGATTGGAGAAGTGCCCGACCAGCCGTAAGGATTAAGCTCTAAGTAGTAAGCTTAATCCTTAGTGCTTAATCCTTATGACTTCTTTGGGGTTTCTATGCCCTACAGATACCTCGATCACATCGGTGACGCGGCCATCGAGGCGACCGGCGATACGCTCGAAGAAGCGTTTGCAGAAATGGCGATGGGGATGTTTGGGCTGATGGTCAGGGCCGCAAGGCTGGTCCCCGATCGAACTGTCGAGATCTCCGCGATGGGGCAAACGCACGAAGATCTCCTCGTTTCATTTCTCAACGAACTCCTCGCCCAGCAGGGTCTCCAGGACTGCGTATTCATCGATTGTGCCGTGCGGGGGATAGTGCCCTCTCGGAGCGGGGGATATGTCCTTTCGGGGATCGCACGCGGTGTGGCGCCGGAAAAGGCGGAGGGGAGACTTGGCCCCGAAGTGAAGGCGGCGTCCTACGCGGGACTGAGGATTGAAGAAGGGGAAAAGGGCTTTGTCATCCGGTGCGTGCTCGATCTCTAACAGGCAACGGATGGACAGGGCACACCTGCGGATATGCCGCACGGTGATCGTTCGCGGGGGGAGGTGGATTCCCATGCCCGAATCGGTAGAGGTAAAAAAAATTTCAGACTACCTGTGGGAAATTCCGCAAACAGGAGAGATGCGGGTGCCCGGGAGGATTTACGGGGATCGTGCGATCATCAACCAGCTTACCGCTGATCTTTCCAGAGAATGGAGCGCGCTCCGCCAGGTGAGAAATGCCGCCTGCCTTCCGGGAATCCAAAAGTTCGCGCTCGCCATGGCGGATATCCACCCCGGATACGGTTTCCCCATTGGCGGCGTCGGCGCCTTTGATATGGAGGAGGGGATCGTCACCTTCGCCGGCGTCGGATACGACTGCAACTGCGGGGTGCGGACGATGATCCTCCCGTTGAGCAGGGCGGAGGTGGAAGAGAAGAAGGCAGAGCTCGCAGACGCCCTGTACCGCGGCATACCCGCGGGGCTCGGATCGCATGGAGACTTCAGGCTCACCATGCGTGAGATCGACGAACTGCTCCGCGAGGGGGCAAGGTTCGCCATCAGCCGCGGCTACGGCATCGAGACGGATATCGAATATATCGAGGAGAATGGCTGCATCGCGGGCGCGAAGCCGGAGAATGTGAGCGACAGGGCAAAGGAGCGACAGTTCCGGCAGGTGGGCTCGCTGGGGTCGGGGAACCACTACCTTGAGGTGCAGTACGTAGACGAGATCTATGACCCCGAGGCGGCCCGGGCGTATCGTCTGGAGCTCAATTCGGTAGTCATCTCGATCCATACCGGGAGCCGGGCCCTCGGTCACCAGATCGGAACTGACTACCTGGTGAAGCTGAAGCGCGCGAGCGAGAAGTACAAACTCCCCATACGGGAGCAGGAGCTCGTGGGCGCTCCGATCAAGAGCCCGGAAGGTCAGGAGTATCTCTCCGCGGTCTTTTGTGGCATCAACTGCGCCTTCGCGAACCGCCAGGCGATCGGTCACCTTGCGAGAAAATGCGTGTGCCAGGTGTTCGGAACCGACGCGGACTCTATCCGTATCCTCTACGACGTGGGACACAACACTGCGAAGCTCGAACGACACAGGGTCGGGGGGCGCGAAAAGCTCCTCCTCGTTCACCGAAAGGGAGCCACGAGGGCGTTCGCCGCGGGAAGTCCCGGCATCCCTGCGGCGTATCGCGGCGTAGGCCATCCGGTGCTGGTGGGCGGGACGATGGGAACATATTCGTTCATCCTGAGGGGAACGGAGAAGGGGATGGAGGAGACATTCGGCAGCTCGGTCCACGGCGCCGGACGGCTCAAGTCCCGCACACAGGCACTCAAGGAGTTCAGGGGTGAGAGAATCGTGGGCGAGCTGCGCACGCGGGGCATCATCGTCCGCCCGCACAGCATGCCCGGGGCCGCCGAGGAGGCGCCGGGCGCGTACAAGGATGTGGAAGAGGTGGTGAAGGTTATGGAAGGGGCCGGGGTGAGCACGAGGGTTGTCCGGCTCCGGCCGATGATATGCGTGAAGGGATAACCACTTTTCCCGGGCAGGTACCTGCGAGTGTCGTGGCCCGTAAATAGCTTTACAAAATTGTGTCATTGCGAGGAGCGGAGCGACAAAGCAATCCGCGAAGCGTTGCGAGCCCCGAAATATTCGGGGCGTTGCGATCTATCTCAGATCCCTCGCTTCGCTCGGGGCGATCCTTCGGGTCGGATTGCTTCGCATACGCTCGCCATGATAAACATACACGAGATATTCTTGAGACACGACACTAGGTTTCAAGATGAAAGTTAGATTCATGCTAATGATACACGGTCGTTACATTGACCTCCGAATCCGACGTCCCCATCGAATGGTCATCATTGTGTGCCTCCTCTGCGTGGCGGCCTTCGTTGCACGCTGGGCACTCTTGGCTGGGTGTTCTCCAATCATTTCACCGGATTCTGTCGGGTATGAAAATGCCATGAAGAAAGGCATTTTGCAGAACCCGTTTTTTAAAGGTCGGCCGAGAGGATATCCTCTGGTTATGGAGGCGCTGGGAGAAAGCAGGACGCGCGTAGTTTTATTTCAACGGCTATTGTCCGGCATTTCCTGGATTTCGATCTCCATTGCGTGTGCCTATCGGCTCCGCACTAAGGCGTTGAAGTGGATCGCGGCTATAGCTATATTTATGTTTGGGTGCACTCCATTAATTACTTGTTGGGACGCTATGATAATGACCGAGAGTATGACAATTTCGTTATTTCTTATTATTGTCACGATTGTACTTTGCTGGGATGATGTACAGAAGAGTCTGGTCGGTGTGACTGCCCTCGTCCTCGTCTTGTTCTATTTTTCAATTCTGCGCGATGCGAATGCATACCTTCTCCCAATAGTAGCTTTGTATGTACTACTAGTGGAGTTCTTTGCATGGCGGAAGGGTGGCACGTCACATGAATGGAAAACAAACCCATGGCGGGTAGCCATCAGGCTGTTGCTGATATCTTTGATTCCCGCGGCCTTGCTGTTCTTGAATTATGAAGCTAAAATCTCTAAGCGTTGGGAAGCGGCTTTAAGTAATTCGCTGAACTTGCTGGTGTTTAGGGGCACAATCCCGTATGAAAAAATCTGGATAATTGACTCAAGGAATTTGCAGGAATTTGTCGGAACGGGTCAGGATAAGGATATCCCACAAGACGAAGGCAACCTGATGTATCTTGTGAATCATTACGGCATGCCGCTCGACGAAGCCAAATTGCATATAGGGCATGTTGCATGGGACCAGATTGAGAAGCCGACCCCGGCGTATGATGCATGGATTGTTAACAAAGGCTACGACGCATATTCTGCTTTTCTCCTATCCCATCCGAAGTGGGTTCTGAGCAACTACGCGCGTTGCGGAAATCTTTACTCTTTTGATAGTCGATTGATAATGCAGCATTGGAAAAACTGGAAGAGTGATTTCAAGGACACTGGAAATGAAACACTTATGATTGTGGAGCGTTTCTATTTTAACACGTTCGGTTTGTTGGCGCACCTTAGATTCTCATACCTGATAATGATACCCATTTCGCTTGCTCTGTTTATCTGGTGGATCATGCTCCAGAGGGCTGAGAACTCATCAATCGCCTTTCGCAGCCTTGTCGCGACGATTGCTGTTCTGTTCTGCTTTGCCTACGTTATTGGATTTATTGCATGGTTTGGAGACGGCTACTACCAAAGCATGTGGCGCCATGCAATCGTTGGCATGGTCGCGTATTACATCGCCATAATCATGTTAACGCTCGCGATCGCGGATATTCTGGTAAGGCGGCAGTCGAAAGAAGGGATACCGCACGCGGCAGGTTGTCCTGTCAACCCCTGAGCAGAAGAGGGAGGAAGAGATCATTGGCCATGAAAGAAGCAATGCTATGGAAAAAGGCCGAGAATAGCGCGGTGGACTGTTTCCTCTGCGAGTTCAGGTGCCATATTGCGGAGGGGAAGAGGGGCCTTTGCTGCGTGAGAGAGAATAAAGGAGGGACCCTCTACAGCCTCGTCTATGAGAGGGCGATCTCGACGGCGGTGGACCCGATCGAGAAGAAACCGTTCTTCCACTTCCTTCCGGGGAGCAGTTCGTTTTCCGTTGCGACCGTCGGATGCAACTTTCGCTGTCTGCATTGCCAGAACGCGAGCATCTCCCAGCTCCCGCGGGACCACCGCGGCATGATTGAGGGAGAAGAGCTGAAGTGCGAAACCGTGGTGGATCTCGCCGAGCGGTACGGTTGCCCGAGCATTTCCTATACCTACACAGAGCCCACTGTCTTCCTCGAGTACGCGCACGACACGGCGAAAATTGCGCGGAAGCGAGGGATAAGGAACAATTTTGTCACCAACGGCTATATGACCGTCGAGGCGCTGGAGTTGATCAGGCCGTATCTCGACGCGGCGAATGTGGACCTCAAGGGGTTCGACGAGCAGCGCCACCGGAAGCTGACGGGCGCGAGCGTGGAGCCCGTGAAGAGGAATATCCGGCTGATGCGGGAGATGGGGATATGGGTGGAGGTGACCACGCTTGTCATACCCACGGTAAACGACTCGGATGCCGAGCTCGGTGCAATCGCTGAATTCCTCTCCACGGCGGACAAGGGGATCCCGTGGCACGTGAGCGCCTTCCACCCGATGTACAAGATGACGGAACTGCCGCGCACCCCCCTCGCCACAATACAGAGGGCGTGCAGGATAGGGAAGGCGGCGGGGCTTCGCTACGTGTATGGCGGGAATGTGCCCGGCGAGGAAGACGAAAACACGCTCTGCTGGCAGTGCGGGAATATGCTCATCAGGCGTTGGGGTTTCCGGGTGCGGGAGAATGCTCTTTCGAAGAGCGCCTGTCCTAAATGTGGGGCTGAGATCGATGGGGTCTTCGTGTAGAAAATGTTCGACCAGATCCCATCCTTTATCTGTGTGCATCCGCAGTTATCTGTGTGCATCTGTGATGCTCGTTAAAGTTTTAATGTGCATCACAGATAAACACAGATTTAACACCGATACACACAGATAGGTTAGGTTGCGGCAGGAGGCCTCAATAGGGATATATGAAGATCGGCAGCTACAGCTTTGGAAGGATTGTCATCGAGGGGATGGAGTACACCGGCGATGTCATTGTATTCCATGACCGCGTGAAGCCGCATTGGTGGCGCAAAGAGGGACATAGTCTTCACAGGGAAGATATCGAGGAGATTATCTCGCTCCACCCTTCCACTCTCATCATCGGCCGCGGCGCGATGGGAGTTTTGCGCATCCCCGAGGAAATCCGGTCGCTATTGAAAGATCTCAAGATCCAGCTTGTTGACCTGAGGACAGCCGCCGCATGCAAGGAGTACAACACGCATGGGGACGACCCGCGCGTCGTCGGCGCATTCCACCTCACATGTTAATTCAGGATTAAGCTCTAAGGATTAAGCACTACAACTTCAAAGGGGATGGTGTTTTGCTTAGTGCTTACCGCTTAATCCTTAGTCCTGGGATTACCCTTGGAACGGCTTGAGCATTTTGTTGATCTGGCGGAGGGCGAATCGATGGTCGTTCTCCTGCAATCCCGCCACGCAGTCTTCTGGCACCTCGACCTGAAATCCGCGCATGAGCGCATCCACCGCGGTGTAGAGGATGCAGATCTCGGTGACAACCCCCGTGAGAACGATCTTCCGGGTGCCCAGCTTCTTGAGGAGCTTTTCCAGTTTTGAGCGGTAGAACGCCGAGTAGGTTGTTTTGTCGACGATATAGTCCCGGCTGCGGGGCTTCAGTTCGGAAATGATCTCCGACCCGGGAGCGCCGTTCACCGCGTGCTTCGGCCACACATTAAACTCGGGATCGTCCTTCCGGTGCTTGTCGCACACATAGATGATCGGCACCTGTTCGCGTGTAGCGCGCGCAATCCTCTTCTTGATATTCGATATGATCCTGCGCGCCCGAGGGACCTCGAGAGGGGACCCTTTAAGGACAAAGTCATCGAGCATATCAATGACGAGCAGCGCGTTGGTGCTCTTGATTCTTTTCGGCATCTCCAACCCTTATGTTGTTATCAGTGATAGCAAGAAAATCTTTGAGAGGCAAGAAAAATTACAGCTCCACGCGCCTGAGTTCGCGCAGCGTATGTGCGCGGATCTGTGTCACGGAGGGGATCTTCACGCCGGCACGGCCCTGTGAGATAAACCTCTTATGAATATTCTTCATCACGCCGCCGCAGGCGCAGCGGCTGAGTGTGACGTGGAGGGGGGCGTTGCGTCGGGAGAAGCACTGGGGGCAGCGCACGAGCTTTTTCGCCCCCGCCTCCTTGCCTCGCTTCGCGATCTGGCTCCCCTCGATCTCGACGATGTCGAGAGAGAAGTCAACCACGGGTGCATTCGAGATCCTTGTTCCGACTCCGTAGCCGTCCGCCCATGGGTTCAGGGAGGTGATCTGTCCCTCATCCAGCCCGCCGCTCACATAAATTCTTACGTGCTTAAATCCGTTCAGGTCGAGTTCCCATCGCATCTCGCTGAGTATCGCCCTCAGGTCTCCACGCCTCGATTTCGGCGTATCGACCCGCACGCCATAGAGCTCTTTGCCGAGAGCGCGGGCCACCCTGAGAGCCTCAAACTTCTCGTCGCCAAGTGTATCAATGAGCGACACACACTTTACCTTCTTTCCTATCACCTCGCGGAACGCCCTGGTCGCTGTGACGGTGTCACCCAGGAGAAGGATGAGGGCGTGTGGCATCGTTCCGGAGGGTCCGAGCCCGAGCATCTCCGCCGATGCGACCACAGATATCCCGTCCGCTCCCCCGATGCACGCGTTCCGGTCGATCATGGGCGCGAGGCAAGGGTGCATGCGGCGAGCACCGAAGCTGAGGAGCTCCCTGTTTCCCGCCGCCTTCCGGCATCGCGCGGCGGCAGTGGCGATTCCCGAGGCCTGGCAGAGGAATCCCAGGAGGGGTGTCTCGTAGACGCAGAAGTCGGCGTAGCGCCCGGCGATCGAAAGGACAACATCTCCCGCACCGAAGATTGTCCCCTCATCCAAGGCGTCCAGTGTGATATTGAGCCGCAGTCGATCGAACATGGAGAGGACGTACTCGAGTCCGGCGAACACCGCCCATGGGTGATTCAGGGGAAGCTCTTTTGCGCGAACCTCAGCGACAACGCGGCTGTCGATACCGCGCTTTTTCAAAATGCGCAGGGTGCGCTCGAAGTAGATGTCTGTTGTTTTGCCCGTCAGAACATCGTCCGCGGAGGCAATGTGAAAAGCATTTATGTCTCTCATGTTTCCCCCCGGGCTATGCCGCTATGGAGCGCGCGCGGCGGCCGCGGATCAGTGCAGGGTGAGAGTATCCGAAACCTCGCTGGAGTTGTCAGGGATCTGTCCATTGTCCCTTCTCACAAACACGGCAATGAACGCCCAACGCCCCGCCGAACTCTTCGGCATTTTGAACACCAGGGTGCCGTGGTCTCCGGTGCCGTTGATTGGCAGCACGACCTTTGAGAAGGTGGGGCGAAGTCGGGACGCGTTAAAAGGCGAGGTGGCAAACTGTGAATTAAAAAGGAAGAGAGTGTTTGATCCCGACGTGATCTCGTCGACCGGTCTCTTCCCCTCCGCCACAGGGTTTATCCGGGCGCCGAGATAAACGTCCACCGGAACATTCCTGAGCTTATAGATGTCGAGCCCCTCACGGACATCCCATTCCAGGACAATGAAGTTATTCGGGAAAAATTCGTTCCCGCCGATCTGGTTCGGCAGGACATCGAGCTCGATGTAATTTACCGCGGGGGTTGAGGTGGGAGAGGGGGTGGGGGTGGGTGTCGCGGCGGAATTGACGCCGTACACCGCGTGATCGTTTGATCCGAAGTAGACTTTTTCATCCGCGCTCACCGCGGGTGAGGATTTTACCCGGTGCCCCGTCGCCATGCTCCAGAGAAGCGAGCCTTCCGAGGTGAGGATGTACATGGCATGGTCATCAGAACCCACGTGCACCCTCCCGCGGCTGTCCAACGCCGGAGAAGAGAATATGTTGTCCCCCGACGAGAAACTCCACAAGAGGGTACCCAAGGGGCCAATCGAATAGATATTCTTGTCGTCGGAGCCCACATAGATGGTTCCGCTGCCATCAATCGCGGGTGAGGAGTGCACCTCGTCGCCGGTAAAAAAGGTCCAGTAGAGAGAGCCGTTGGCATTGAGCGCATAGAGCGCGTAGTTGTCGGACCCTACAAAGATTCTCCCTTGAGAGTTCATGGCGGGGGAGGAGTCCACATCATTGCCGCCGATTGTGTAACTCCATTGGAAGGAACCAACTAAGTTCAGGCAATAGAGCGCGCCAATCTGTGAGCTGAAACAGACCTGTCCGCTGGTACCGATGGCCGGCGATGATGCAATCGAGCCCCCCGACGCATAACTCCACAGGAGCGTTCCCGTGGAGTTGAGCGCGTACGCGTTGGCGTCGTCGGAACCGAAAAAGAGGGCATCCGCATTATTAGCCAGGGGCGGGGAGTGGATCGCATTCCCCGTTGTGAAGCTCCACTGGAGGGTCCCCTCGTTGGTGAAGGCGTACATAGAGGCGTCCTGAGAGCCGATACGCACTCCCCCCGTATGCGTGATAGCCGGAGAGGAAGAGATTGAGGCTCCTGTTCTATAGGACCAGACGAGCGACCCGCCCGAGTCCATGGCATAGGCTCCCCCATCATCCGAACCTACATAGAGGGAACCGGCGGAATCGATCGCGGGAGAGGAAAATACAGGCGCGCCGGTTATGTAGGACCAGAAAAATTGAGGAAGGAGCGGGCCGCCGTACGGGCTCCTGCCGGAATGCGATGTGTCATGGCGAAACATGGGCCAGGGGATCGGCGTGGGGGTGGGGGTTGGTGTGGTAGTCGGAGTGCGCGTCGGTGTGGCGGTGGGCGTCCTCGTCGGCGTGGTGGTGGGCGTCCGTGTGATGATCGGGGTATCCGTGGGAGTGGCGGTGGGAGTTTCTGTCGGTGTTTGTGCTGCAACCGGGACAGAATGGGATGTCGTGAACCATACGATGCCTATCATGAGAGAAAGACAGAACCATTTAGACATGATCTCCTCCTTCGATGATTTTGAATAGTAGCAAATGGTTGCGGATGATGTCATGTGCCGGGATTCTTCTCAATGCAGGTGAGCACCTGTCCCCCCTTGAAGATGTAGATGTCCCCCGTTGACTGTGAGACGGTGATCGCGACGGCATTGGTGGCGGCGGTGATGGCGGCGGCGCTGTAGTGCCGTGCGCCGAGGCCCTGGGGGAGTGAGGTGGGAACCATCTTCGCCGAGATGTACGCCCCCGCGGTTTCGACGACGCCGTTCGCTTTGATGATGAATGCGCCGTCGAGCTGGGCGAGTTCCTTGATTGTCTCCTGCACCTCGGAATTGAGTATCTGTCTGCTCTCTTCCGCGTGCCCCTTGAACGGATTGATGATCATCTGCTCCACATGCTTCAGCACCTCCCGGGTGTCCCCGAGGACGAAGGTGGTGCCGACCGGATGCCCCTCCCGGCCCTCATGCGCGATGCCTATGGCGATCCGGATGAGCTGATCGAACACGGTGTGGTCCACCTCGGTGGTGAAATCGAGCATTTCGGGAGAAGCCAGCAGGGAGAATTCGCGTCCCACATCTATGACCGCTATTACGTCGAGGCGCTCGCGGCCGCGCTCTCCGGTGAGGAATACGATTCTGTCTTTCGGGTGGATGATTTTGCTCGAGACAGCCATGATGATGCTGACGGTGATCTGTCCGATGCGGGAGAGGGGCATCGCGGGGAGCTGCAGGGAATGGTCTGAGAATGCACTTCCCCTGGCCGCGACCTCCGGGCTGGAGGAGACCACGACAATTTTGAACCCTCTTCCCTTGCCTTTTAGCATGTCGAAATTGATGGGTACGTCCGCATAGACGAAGAGGGCGTGCGCGCACGTTTTCTTGGCGATGGCCAGGGCCGATTTCATCAGCGCGGCGGTCACCGTGGACGGTTTTACCTTTTTCTTCTCTGTGGAAGTTTTTGCGGCCATAGGTGTATATACCTCCTCAGTATTTGAGCCCCGCTTCCCTGGCAAACTCCTCCAGGGCCTTCTTTGCCCGGTTGTTCAGGGTATGCGGCGTGACTACCTTGAGCTTGCAGAACATATCTCCCTTTTGCCCCCCGGGGGCGGTGACGCCCCGTCCCTTGAGACGAAGGGAGGTTCCCGTTTGCACACCGGGGGGGATTCTGACCATCGCCGCGCCGTTCAGGGTGCGCACGCGCATCTTTGAGCCCAGCGCCACCTGGGCGAAATTGAGCGGGACCTCGCAATAGATATTCTGCCCTTTCCGCTCAAAGAAGTGGTGCCTGCCGAGCCGGACGATCAGGATGAGATCGCCCGGTGGGCCGCCGCTTGTCCCACGCTCTCCCTGGCCGGCGATCCTGATTTTGGAGCCGTTGTCCACACCCCGCGGGATCCGCACGGAGATTCGCCTCGGGTGCGTCACTGTCCCATTCCCGTTGCACGCCGGGCACGGTTGCCCGATGATATGCCCCCTCCCGTAGCAGCGCGGGCAGGGGCGACTGAAAGCGAATCCGCCCTGAGCGATGGAGACGGTGCCGGTCCCGTGACAATCGGGACAGTCTGATACCTGCGTGCCCGCACGCGCGCCTGACCCGCCGCACGAGGGGCATGATTCCTCCAGGGGGATGCTGATGGTTCTTTGCCCGCCCTCGATCGCCTCCTCAAAGGGAACCTCGATTTCGAGGGTCAGATCTTCCCCACGCCGGGGGCCGTAGCGTTCCCGTCGAAAATGGCTGCCTTTATCGTAGAACGAGCTGAAGAGATCGCCGAGGTCCCCGAACCCGCCGAAGTCCTCGAACGAGGCCCCTCGGGCCCCCCCCTTAAAGAAATCTCCGCCCCCTCCCTGGCCGAAATTATACGAGTAGGCAGCTTCCTTAACCTGGTCGTACTGTTTGCGTTTCTGGGGGTCGGAGAGTACGTCGTAGGCTTGCGAGATCTCTTTGAATTTCTCCTCGGCGACCTTATCGCCGGGATTCGCATCCGGGTGATATTTCTTCGCCAATCTCCGGTACACCTTCTTGATCTCTTCCTGGCTCGCTGTCTTTTTAATGCCCAGAATATCGTAGTAATCCTTGTGCGGCATGGGATCTATCCTGTTCAGCAAAAATCACATTTACTGCATAGGATAGCATCTTTCCTCGCGAAGATGGAGTCGAAACTTTTTGACATCGAAATTTTTTGCAGTTCTCAAGGCGGATACATCATAGTACAATCAGTGGATGTGGGGTGACACGGTGGAGCGTGCGCCGGAGGCAGGGAAATGAGAAGGCGTATCTTATCGGATGCGTCGTCACAGGGAGCTGCGTCTCCGGGGCATGCGGCGAAAGGGAGTTTCAGTGGGAACATCTGATGAGCGCAGAGGGAGTAGCGGTGCAGAGAAGCTGAGGGATGTTCGCACACTATGCCCTCAGTGCATGAAGAAGATCGCGGGAAGCGTGGTCTTGAAGGGAGATCGCGTTACCCTTTACCGTGAGTGCGGGGAGCACGGGCCAACCGATATGCTCCTTTCCCGAAATGCCCGCCTCTATGCCGACTGGGACCGGTTCTATTTCTCTGTATTGAAGAGGGGGAAGCCGAGGGGGAGAATCATCAATTACTGGGTGGTCTGCACCTCGGAGTGTCAGATGCAGTGCAGCTTCTGCCACGCCGATGTGCAGGATCGCTATGCGGAAGAGATGAGCAGGGCTGACTTTGATTCGGTGATTCGCCACGATACCCGCGCCAAGCTCACCATCTCCGGTGGAGAGCCCACGCTTCATCCCGACCTTATCTATTGTATTCGTGAGGCGGTCCGTGCGGGGCGGAATATCCAGCTTGCGACAAACGGGATCTGTCTCGCAGATGGCGAGTTCTGCAAAAAACTGGGGGCGGAGGGGCTTCGAAATGTTCGGTTGTCCTGCGAGCTGCTCGACCCGAAGAAGGCGCCGACCTCGGAATTTGGCAGATGGCTGGATACCAAATTCCACGCGATCGAGAACCTCGAGAGATACGGTTACAGCGTTACCCTGTCTCCTACGATTTTCAAAGGCGTCAACGAGGAGTTGCTGCTCGAGTCGCTTGCGTGTGCCGCTGCGAGGCCGTGCATTACCACGGTCTCAGTGAACGGCTTCTCATGGGTCGGGCACGGCACGGTCAGGGACAGGGATGAGATGATCATGCCGGATGAGATGATGGATCTCATTGCCCGGCGTTTCGGAATTGACGATCGCGAGAGTTTGTTCACACTCCAGAAGATGCTCTTCACGCTGCTCCAGCTTTTGAATGTGCGCGCCTGCGCATACACACAGTTGATGCTGTTCGTGCGGCGGGCGGGGGCGCTTGAGCCGATCGTCCGCTACTTCAATATGAAGAGGATGAAGAAGGGGATGAGGTTTTGGGAAAAGTTCAGCCGGGCCCCCTATCCGATACAGCTTGCCGCCTTCTGCCTTGCAATGACCTATGGGCTTGCCGGAAGATCGTGCGCCCTCTTCGGGGATATCGTGAAGGTGGGAGCGCGGTATCTCTGGCGCGGCAATGGTTCCCTACGGCCCTCTCGATTCCTCACGGTGATCCTGAACACCAATTGCAGCACGCTCACGATGGATGAGGAGGTGGGCAAGCAGTGCATGAGCGGAGTGCTGATAAAGAAGGGCGGGAAGGTGTTCCGGTCGCAGTCCAGCGATCTCCTCATTGACAAAGAGATCGAGAAGCATCGCCGCGCGACGGGTGGTCCGGCGGACTCTCTCGAACACTGTGCATGCCTGGTGGAATTGGAAAAGTGATTATCAAAGGAATCGGATCCAAATAATTGACAATTATATTTTTTGATGGTTTAAAATGTCAAGGATAAAGATTTGACCCCTAAGGCTCTGTCAGGAGTGCGAGAAGTTTTTCCACCTCGTATCCGGAACTCTCTGTTATCTCACGCGCCCGCGCGATGATCCTGCGGCGGTTCTCCATCTCCTCTATAATCTTTTCCTTTGCCGTTATCCCCGAAGCCATTTCGATTACGGAGACAGCAAAGAGCCAATATAAAAGTTGCTCCATGCGCTCCTTGCTGAACCAGAGGATGCCATCGTGCCGGTTGAAATTCAGGTAGAGGCGCGCCTCTGAATCCTGGAGCATAGCCCTGAGCGCCTCGAAGCTCTTACCCGGCACTCCGGGATCGAACCAGTTGTGGTGGGCAACGAGGATCTTCACCAGGGCGGTATTCTGCCCCGCGCTCCAGGCATCGCAGTCGTGGTCCAGGAAGATTTCAGAGATGACCTTCCCGAGGAGAAGCTCGTCCATCAGCGCGGCGCTCCCGGACTCCCACGACTCAGGGGATTTCAGTTTCCCAAGGCTGCGTGTGACGCCCCATGCGCATGCAATAGCCGTGGAGCATTTCTCCTGTTGCATACCGTCAATAAAATACGCAGCGGAGGGACCATCCGATTGCCTCATCTCCTTCATGGCGAGGAAGGCATCCAGACCGCGCATGATGTTCCTGACCACCACAGAATGCTCTCCCGTGGCCCTGGTGAATTTCTTCACCGCCTTCACGAAGGCTTCAACCCGATGTTCGAATGCGGCTCTCTGGAGAGCCGGGTCGCCCAGGAGGAGCTCCACGGCGTCACGGGCGATGAGCTGCCGGAGCGGTTTGTGGACGGGGGCGAGAATGATCTCCCTGAGCGCATCCTCGATGCTGGGGACGCCTCTCCCCTTGAGTAACTGCGCGAGCCTGTGGTAGTAGGCGCTCGGGCCGTCCAAGACCTCCCTGAAATCCATAAAGATATGATATTCGAATGCCCCGAGGCTCACGAAGAGCCCCTGTCGGGACAGATCTCTCCCCGACCGGATATATTCGAGGTGTGTTCTATAATCTTTATATATGTAGTAGCGGTCATCCTCATCCCTGATGTCGAGCCCCTCTGCGAGTGTCTTCTGGATGATCCTCTTCCCCCCGTGGCCCTCCAGATCGACCGCCATTGCGCAGGAGGTCTTGATCCAGCCGGAAGTCTCCTCATACTTGTTGTGGTACACGATCAGCGCCCTCTCGCCCCCCGAGCGGTTGGAGTAGGCGAAGACATTCTCGTTCACCTGGCCGTTCGGGCGGGAGAAGTCATAGAGAACGAAGTTTTCGACTCCGCTGAAAAGGTGGCGCTTCCGCATGAGGGGGAATATCTCTCCCTCATGCCTCCGCACGAGATCCCAGTCTGGCTGCTCGTTCCAGTAGGCGCGGCGGTACTCCATGCCGTACTTCTCCCGGAAACCCTCGATCTGCCCGTGGCCGAACATCGGCAAGCCCGGCATGCTCACCATCATGAGGCAGACCCCGAAATATTTGTCTCCGGTGCCGAACTGGGCGATCGCCGTTTCCTCGTCGGGATTGTTCATGAAGTTGACAAAACGCTTGAGGATCCTCGGGTCGAACTCGAGCACGTTCTTCACAACGCTCCGGTACTTCTCATTTTCCTCCATCTTGAGCATGTTCATGAATGCGCTGTTGTAGACGCGGTGCATGCCGAGGGTCCGCACGAAATACCCCTCCATGAGCCAGAACGCTTCCGCAAGGAGAAGGGTGTCGGGAAGCTCTCTATTGATTCTGTCCACCACCTCGCGCCAGAACTCGCGCGGCATGAGCCGGTTGAACTCCTCCTTCATCATCCCATGCTCAGCCCTCGAGGGAATGCCGCCGCCGGTCCCCGGATGGGGAAACCAGAGCCGCTCGTAGTGTTTCTTCGCGAGCGTCATGGCGGCATCGAAGCGGATGATCGGGAACCTGCGGGCGACGTTGAGGATGGTCTGGATAACCGCCTCCCGTACGTCCGCGAGAAGGAAGTTCAGCTGCGCCGTGTCGTTCCACGGCATGCTCGTCCCGTCGTTCCCATGGTAGATATATTTCGTGGTTCCCGTCAGGCGGTCGTGGCGCTTGAATACGACCGCGGCATCGCGCCTTGACCAGTAGCCGTCCTCGATCTGGATCGATACCCTGGAGTCATCGGAGAGTTCAGGCCCCGTGAATCGGTAGGAGGGGTAGGGGGGGTAGTCGAGCTGGATGAAGCGTTCGGGGTGCTCGATCACCCACTGTGAGTAAATGCCCGTGTGGTTGGGGACGACATCCGTCGCGAGCCGAATCCCGCGCTGCCAGGCGCGGTCCTTGAGATTCCGGAATGCCGCTTCTCCCCCCAGGTCGTCGCTGATGGTGTAATCGTAGAGCGAGTACGCCGAGGAGAGCGCCTCGGGGTTCCCGCATATCCTCTTGATTTTCTGGGACGCGGGGCTCCTCTCCCATATGCCTATGAGCCAGAGGCCTGTAAATCCCCACCGCGCAAGGAGATCGAGCTCCTCGTCGGGGATCTGGTCGATCGTACTGATCTGCCGGCCGTACTTCTTGGAGAGCTGGTCAAGCCAGACGTAGGTGCTCTTCGCGACGATCACGACCTTACTCATCCAGTCTTTGTCCTCGGTGAACCGCTCATACTCCGGGCCGAGCGCGTACTCCTCTCCCGTGAACCTCGGCACCAGTGCGGGCCCCTTCTCCAGGAGCCCTATCTTCTCTTCCTCCCGGAGTATATCAATCGCAGTGAGGAGCCTGAGGAAGAGATCCTCGGTGATAAACTCACGCCAGCGGTCTTTGATATGGGTGAGTTGGGCAACGAGTGAATCGCCGCCCGAGATGATCGGCTCGCGGAGAAAATCAACGAGCGGTTTGTTCTCTGTCCCGAAACCGGGCTGGGTTTTGAAAAACGTATCGAGCGCCTGGAGCAGACTCGCGTAGCCGTCGTTTCGGGTGAGCTCCGCATCCCTGAACAGCTCCTGCGCCGGGGAGAAGGCCGGATTTCTATTGGCGAGATGCAGGAGGATGAGCTCCGCCGCGACAATATGACGGTTGGGGATGCCCGCTGTTTCGCCTTCAAGGAACTCCCGCAGGAAGACCTTTCCCCTGAGCGCCTGGAAGGGGGGAAAGAGCTCGGCAAACTGGCTGATCGTTTTCTCCAGCGCCTGGGCTGTGACGGCCTCCTTCGCCCGGGAGAGGCCCTCCGTGAAGGAAGCGGGATTCTTTATATCGCAATAGCGGCGAATAACGCAGCGGAATATCTCGTTGATCAGACCGATTGCGTTGAGTTGCCCCGCGCGGAGCGGGGAATGGGAAAATGTGGTGAGGTCCTTCTTCCCGTAGATCCTCATGACGATTTTCCTCAGGATCTGGAAGTTGGGAACGGTGATCTCACCCACTTGTGGAATGATATCCCTGCCGAATTCGTAATAATCCCACTGCTCCCTGGAGATCTGGAATTCCAGGGGGAAGTAGATATGTGACGTTTTTGGGGCTTTCTTATTCA
This sequence comes from Candidatus Auribacterota bacterium, assembly GCA_026392015.1. Taxonomy (GTDB): domain Bacteria; phylum Auribacterota; class Tritonobacteria; order UBA1439; family UBA1439; genus JAPLCW01. The sequence continues at coordinate 58,451 of JAPLCW010000119.1, forward strand.
TTTCCGTGCGTGCTCAGGATATTGTGGGTAATTATAGGGTATTCCGCCCGGAATGCGAACAGGAATATTACCTGGACTGTAAGGGGTCACTTATGGGTGGTATCCATTTCGCTTGTCATCCCCGCACTTCGACTGCGCTCAGTGTAAACTCGAGCGGGGATCCATTATGAAACCTGGATTCCTGCTGAAGTTTACCCTCGTGAAAACGGGGGCAGGAATGACA
>JAPLCW010000081.1:0-2134 GCA_026392015.1 Candidatus Auribacterota bacterium
ATTTTCTCAGGCGGGTGAGCTTCACGTTCGGCGATGAAGGAGATGACATCAAGTGATAAAGTCCATAATAAGCACTTGTTTATTGTGCCTGACGATGCTGCGAGCAGTTGGGGCATTGAGCGAGGTGCCTCGTACCAACATTCAGCCAGTTGGTAGGCAACGACTGCTTTCTCCAGATGAAGCACGCGAGGTGATCAGGCACCTGTACATCGATATACTCGAACGGCAACCGGACCAATCCGCACTGCGCACGTATACAGATGAGCTTACGCGGGCCGGCAAGGACGAGTCTTGGCTTCGCATGGTTCTGGAGTCTTCTCCCGAAAGGCACAAACTTGTGAGTCGTCGCAGGGGGAGGATAATGGCATGGGGCTTGGGGCTTACCCTGTTCGCAGTCACAGGCTTCGCATTGTTGCTGTTATACCGACGTTTTCCTAAATTGATGCGAGAAATATGTCAGTGGGTCGCCATTCTGCTGATTTCCCTGATTTGCGGGGAAATGGCCCTTCGCCTGTATAACTATTTCATCCCCATCTACATATTCTATGACAGTACCTACAATCGGTTCAAAGGGAGGCCGTTCGCAGAAGACTGGGACTTCCAACTGAATTCCAGGGGGTTCAAGGACCTTGAAATCTCGCAAGAGAAGACACACGAACAACGTGTGCTTGGTATTGGCGACTCCTTTGCCTTCGGCGTTGTGCCTTATCGATGGAACTACCACACTCTGCTCGAAGAACAACTGAAGAAGGGAAATCTCGATGTCGAAGTCGTGAATATGGGCATTCCTTCAATTGGCCCGAAGGAGTACCTTGATGTCCTCGTGCGTGATGGACTGGATTTGAAACCAGATCTCGTAATGGTCTCTTTCTTTGTCGGCAATGATTACCTGGACACCTATTACCAGAGAGCACGACGTAAATGGTATGAGTACTCGTTTGTGACTTCTCTGATTTACTATGCTGTCCGCGTAAGGCCTCACTATGTTGGTCAAGTAATACATGGTAAAGCTAAATATGATGATGACGCAGCGAGCTTTTCCGAGGAAGCGTTTCTGCGAATCGAGCACCAGCGAAGCTGCATCTTCATTCGTGGCAACAAAAAACTCAAAAGAGTGTTTCGCCGTGCGGTGGATTATCTTGTTAAAATGCAGCAGTTGTGTGCCCGCCGAGGAATTGATTTCATTGTCGTGATCATACCAGATGAACTTCAAGTCAACACGGAACTCCAACATGACATCATGGCAATTTCTAGTCCATCCCGGTCTTCCATGCAGTGGGATTGGGCACAACCAAACACAATGCTTGCGGAAGAACTTGCCCGTCATCGCATCGAGTATATTGACCTTTATGATCAGTTCGCTATCGTGGGCGGTAAGAAGCGATTGTACAGGCTACGAGATACACACTGGAACATCCCTGGTAATGAATTGGCAGCTCAAATTATATACGAGCGGCTTGCGCCACAACTTGTGAATCGGAAAAAACAGTAAAGATTCAGTGCGAACAACAGGATCGAAGGCGACTCTGATGCTTTCACGATCTTTAGAAATTTCATTCAGCCGGGATTAACTTGCCTCTCTCATCGAATCTAACGTGCATGCCCTTCATGTATAACTTGCCCTCGATTTCTCGATCCTCTGCCAGGTTAGCACTCTCAAGTCTGCCGGACTTATAGAAATGGACCCACTCCTTCCCAGAGCATTTTATCCCATCTATGGTGACGCCCTCCTGCGGAAGCTGCACCGCAAACAGCTCGCCACTTCTCTCAAAACAGACCCAGCTGTATTGTGGATACCTTATCCCGTGGATCTCCTGCTCCTCTGAAAGCTGCCCCATAAACAACTCCCTTCGCCAATCGTCATAATATTGAACTGACCCGCGTTCAAATTTTATCCCTTTTTTATCAGGGGGCAGTTTAGGAACAGCCATCACAATTGCCAAGACAAGCGCGGCGCCTGAAATCAGGGCAGCCACTGTCATCACTACTAACGAAAGTTTAACCCACCGCTCTTGTGTGCCGTGCAGAGCGAATCTCCAGAACTTGCGGTTCTGAAGGATCCCGGCCGAACTGTAAATAAGACCATACAAAGAATACTGGAGCAGCACATTCCAGTCTTCCTGCACAAATATGA
>JAPLCW010000081.1:2156-12608 GCA_026392015.1 Candidatus Auribacterota bacterium
TATCAACAAAATCAGGACAGTCTCCGTGGCTACAAACAGTTGTCGGCGAGCGGAAAAAAGGCTCCATATACTAAAAATGATTAGAATCGCTCCTAGAATAACCGAAGGACCAAGCGCCAGATAGGCATACACCACAGGGTCAGTCCCCATGCCGGCGAATAACATTATAATGGCGTGGGAGGATGCGAGCGGTAACCATAGGAGTACAAAAATAGCCGCGCTGAGAACCCCCCACTTCTTATGACGAACATTCATTTTTCGAATATATGTCCTAACGCCGCTTTGGCGGCGCGAACTTCCCTTTTATCTTTATTATACAAAAGCGCATTTTATTCTGTCCAATAATGCCACGAGAAGCAAGTGCAAATGTCGCAAATTTTACTAGAACATCAGCAATATATCAGTACAGTACTGTGGGTTTGGCATCAATATTAAAAATGGCTCCCAGGGCAGAACTCCCTTCGACAAGCTAGGATGGGTAAAGGCAAATTACTTTAAAAGATAAGACATGAGATCATCCCCTACCTGATCCCCCTCAGAGAGGGGAGAGATTGATAAAACTACCCACACGCAAAGAAAGAGCAATATAAAAAGGGATCGGAGGAGGTCCCCCGATCCCTTTTTGTGACTAAACTATGGTGCCGCGTGTGGCGGTGAAGATATTCGAGACGTTAACTTACCGGAATAAATTTTTTCGTGTCTGTCATACAGATGGGGCATGCCGGTCCGGGGAGCACATCCACCACATTCCCGCAGGTAGGACATACAGAAAAATCTTTCTTCTGACCTTTCCACGTATTCAGATCACTGAGAGCCTTTTTGTACCATGCGGCGTGGACAGCTTCGGCTGCCTTCGCGTCTTCAAATGTATCGACCGCCTCTGCATTACCTGCTTTTTTTGCCTGCGCGAGGAATTCCGGATACATCACTTCGCTTTCGTAAATCTCGCCTTTCATTGCCACTTCAAGGTTTTCTTTCGTTGTTTTCACGGCCGGCGCTTCAATCTTTGCTTTCGGAGTCCCGCCGAGCTTTTTAATTACTGCCGCATGGCGTTCAAAATGGACCTGCTCGGCCCTGGCAGCAGCCCTGAAAAGGCTCGCCACCGGCCCGTAGCCTTCCTCGTCCGCCTTCTTTGCGAATGCCAGATAACGTGCGTTGGCATTGCTCTCGCCGTCATGAGCGGCGATGAGATTATCGAGCGTGGTCTTTCCTGCGGAAGCTGCCTGCTCTTTGGCGCAGGCATTCAGAGAGGGAAACAATAATGCCAAAGAGAAGAACGTGGCACAAAACACCTGTGCGCAAGCACGTTTCCTGATTATCATGGTGACCTCCTTTGTAAATCGTGACAATCTCTTGATCTATAAAATACATTATACATCCTCACAAAATGGCTTTGCAAGAATATACGAATTCGGACTATATCTGCGAGGCTAAAAAGAGCAGGTAATATGCACTCCCCATCCGTCACTCGTTGTATTTTGTCTCCTCCTTGTGTTACGCTTAATCTGCAGTGTAGGTAATCCCTCCAGAGATGCTCGGATAGTATCAATAAATGGGATGGAGGGTGGATGAGACATATACTCATCAATCGGTGTCAAGAGAAAGGGAAGGGTTATGTGGTGGCTATTTATAACACTCGCTTTCGTAGCATTCCTGATGGTGGTTACTAGCCGTATGGGCGGTACCTGGAGCAGGAACATCGATGCGGTTTTACTCGCATTGTGGCTGATAAACCTTGTCATCATATTCTGGATGATGGGTTGGAGATACGGGTTGCTGGGTATTGTGATTTCAATTGCACTTGAACCTTTCGTCATGAAGTATTCTGCCGGTCCGTCAGCAAAGTAACCAGAACAACATCAGGATTTTAATATTAGCCCCTTACGTTCAAGATCGCAAATTGCGATTTTGAACGTATATCTTCCCGTTTTGAGGTTACAAATTGTGACCTCAAAACTGCGAATTCCTCTATATTTAAACGGAACATAAAATCAGATGGAAAGCGGTTTATGTTGCGCTTAACTTGCTCATTGAACCGCTTTATCGGGACAAGTTTGTTGGGTAATAGATGTCAAAAACTAAAATTACCCAACAAACTGGCTAACTCACCTGGATGTTGAGTAACTGCCATGGCTAAACTTGTAATAATCTATTTGTCAAAAAGGATGGGCTTAGAAAAAATGTTAATAACGGCAATTGCAATGGGCAGCCTGCCTGCCGAAGCGTTAGCGTAAACAGGGACTCGAACTAACGGATACCTGCCTGAAGATCTTGTTTTGTAAAAAATATGCAGACGTTGTACGGATCTAATTCACTCCGAATATAATACAGAACGAATGCCCCTTCGTAATGGCATGGTATCTCGCCCGTGGATTTCACTCCCCAAAATTTCTAAAAGGGACATTCGTTCCTGAATCTATTGTAAGGGAGGAAGTTATATACAACGTCTGCGCATTTGCCCAGGTCAGTGGGATCTCATGTTTTGTGTCGTTTCGAAATATACATTATTATGCGTCCGCCATAGCAATACCTTACTGGAGCATTGGAAGCGTTGCATAACCCCTACTTCTCCTCTCGCTTGGCGGGACAAGAAGAGAGGATAGGTGAAGAATAATTTGTATCGTAAGATTTGATTACCCGCACACAGGTGAATTACATATAATACTTCCGACAGTACGTGGGTACACTATTTGGCTCAGCTGTGGACAGGTGGTAAAATGTCGCAAAGTTTTATTGAAACAGCCATTCGCGCCGCGCGCGCGGCCGGCAGCGTCATCCGGGCGGACTTCGGGAAACCTAGGGGGGTCAGGTTCAAGGCGAAGACGAACCCCGTCACGGACACCGACCTCAACGCCGAAAAGGCGATCCTCTCCATATTGCGCGCCGAGGCGCCATCACACGATTTGCTCACGGAGGAATCAATCCAGGCACCGCGCCGGTCCGAGTATCTCTGGATCATCGATCCGCTGGACGGAACGGTGAACTTCACGCACTCCTACCCGTTCCTCTGCGTTTCCATCGCGCTGACGTATCGCGATGATCCGGTCCTCGGAGTCGTTCTCGACCCCCTCCGCGATGAGATCTTCCTGTCCGGGAAGGGAGGGGGGGCGACGCTCAACGGGGAACCGATTCACGTATCGCGGGCATCCACGCTCGACGAGAGCCTCCTCTGCACGGGTTTTCCGTACACCATCAAGGAAAAGCCCGCCGACACCTTCCAGATCTTTGAGCGGCTCTCTCTCCGCGCGCAGGGAGTCCGCCGCGACGGGACGGCGGCGCTCGACATATGCTATGTGGCGGCGGGGAGGCTCGACGGCTTCTGGGAGCGCAACCTCTGCCCGTGGGATACCGCGGCGGGGATGCTCATTCTTGCGGAGTCGGGGGGGCGGATGACCGACTTTTCAGGGAATCCATTCAACCCGTTTCTGAAAGAAATAGTCGCGAGCAACGGCCAAATTCACGACCAGATGGTCAGCCTCATAACGCCCGCGGAACGCCCCGCATAACGGGTGTGCGGTGATGCCTCAGTTACAGGGGGGGATATAAAAAGCTAAAAAATATCCCCTATTCATAAATCAGGCTTCGCAATTGTGGGAGGGGCATCTTGCCCCGATTATCGCGGATGGAAGCCGCTCCCACATTTATTGAAATCCCCAAACATGAACCGCAGGGTACCCTTAAGGGTGCCCTACTATAACTGAGGTATTACGGTGCGCAGTGGAATGTTATCGGGGTTTTTCCTGCTGAGTTAATGCTGCGACTCGCCCCCTCACAAGTTTTTCGAGAGTCTGGTAGTTCTCCTGTGTGTGCCGGCGAATCCTCTTCGGGGCGGTGCAGAGATTTTGGAGCAGACCAAGCGCCTCGCGATATTCCTGCACCGCGCGCCCCTTCATTCCGGTCTTCTCATGCCAATAGGCAAGGAGAAGGCGGTAATCCACGTCATAAGGGTTACACACGAGTGCCTTCCTGATACCCACGATGGCGGCGCGGGCATTCATGGTATCCGCTCCCCCCCTCGAAGCGCGCCAGTGACAGGCGGCGAGCCGGAACTGATAGGCTGCGATTCCTTCGCCGCGCTCGGCGGCCTTCTTATAGGCCTCCAGGGCCTTCCCTGTCCTTCCGTCTCTTTCGAGCATCTCTCCCATCACATTCCAGTAGGAGGGATTGTCGCTCTCCATCGAGACCGCCGTGCTGATCTCTTCCAGTGCCACAGCCCCCATTCCGGCACCCTCCGCCCGGGAGGCATTCAGCCGATGCCATTCAGCTCTCGCATGCGGCAGCACCAGACTCCATGCGGCGAATAGAATAGCTACCCCAAGAGGGAAACCGATGAGAGAAGACATCCTGCGAGCGGGAAAACCTGCTAAAGAAACGGCGGTGCCTAACCCCGCGAGGGTCCAGAGTGTCATCGTAATCCCGGGGACGCTGATATCCACGTCTCCCGCGCCATGGATCAAAAAAACAATAATAGAAACAGCGACCGCGAATGGAACCGGCTCCCTTCTCCGTGCCGCTCTCCACAACGATGCCAGGCAGAAGATCCAGAGACACAGGAATGCACCGAGGCCGATGAGCCCCGTCTCCGCGCCGAGGCCGAGGTAGCTGCTGTGCGCCAGCCGCCCCTCTTCCGAAAGCGGACCCCTGAACCGGGGGTAGAGGCCCGCAAAACTTCCCACCCCCGCGCCGAGCAAAGGATTCTCCCGCCATATTCTGAGCGCGGCGCTCCAGTAATCGTAGCGTGCGCCGAGACTGTCTTTCAAGCCGAATGGGATCATACCCGCACATAGCATCACGCTCGCCCCCGCCGTCATCGCGAGTAGAACGATACACGCGAGCCTCCATTTCCCCAGCAGAAAGAGAGGAACCAGGAGAGCGCACACACCCAGCGAGAGCCACGCGCCCTCCGATGAGGTGAGTGAGAGGGCCCAGAGCGGCAACGCGCACAGGGGCACACAGAAGACGCTCATCCATGGCGTGCTGCCCCTGTCTCCGGTAATCTTGAGCCCCGAAACGACAACTATAATCACCGCGTAAAGAGAAACAAGGATAAGGGGTTTCCCGTAAAGATCGCTGAAGAATCCCCACGCGACCGATGCGACCGCGAGGGTGCAGAGGCAGCAACCGATGGCGGCTATTTGACTCTCCTCCCTCTTCCAGAAGAGGAGGGACACTACAAAGGGAACAACAATCACGAGGTATCCCGCGAGCGCATTCGGGAAGAAAAAGGTGGAGGAGATGGCGAGAGAGAACGCCCTGCTCACAAACGCGGAATCACCGGCCCTGGTTTTTAACAGATCGCCAAGCATTACCCTCGTCTCTCCCAGGCCCCAAAACGCCTGATAGAGGCCGTAGAGGGAAACGATAACCGCCCCGGCGATCAGCGCGGTTGAAATTATGATACGCGCGCGGCGCGCCACGCTCAGGCGCTTCGCGAGAAAATACGCCGCCGTGCACCCCGCGCTCTGAAAGAGAAAATCCATCCCCTGCCACCGATGGCCGCGGAGTGCGGACTGGGAGAGGAGGACAAGGAAGTAGAGGAGCATGCATCCGTCGGTCATGGAGAATCGGGGCCGCGCCGCGGGCATCCGGGCGCAGAAAATAAGTTCTGCGGAAATGAGCAGGGCGAGCAGGAGGAGGATGAAGGTGTTGCTCTCCGGATAGAGGACGCCGCACCAGAGCACCCTCGCCACGAGAACGATGCCGAAGAGAATGCTCAGGGTGAGCAGCAGAACGTCATCCCCTTGCGGCGTTGCGCCGCGGGTCTTTCCCATTCTCTGTCCTCTTCTCGCCGAAGTATTCGAGCAACGCGACCACGCAAAGGATGAGTATCACCTGGGCGAATATAATCACCCCTCCCCCCCACCCTGCCCAGGGCAGGAACGTCGCCGAAAGTCCGGTGCAGAGCGTCACGAGATAGAGAGCGCAGACCGCCCCTCTCTGCGACATCCCCAGGGCGACGAGCCGGTGTGAAAAGTGCCTCCGGTCCGCCGTAAAGATGCTCTGCCCGCGAGAGATCCTGATTACAATGACGGAGAGCGTGTCATAGAGCGGCAGCGCGAGAATTACCAACGGCATGAAGACCGCCAGCGGTCCGGCGTGCGTGGGTTCATAGTACGTCTGCATGACGCTCAGCGCCGCAATGAAATAGCCGACAAACATGCTCCCCGCGTCTCCCATGAATATCTTTGCGGGATGGAAGTTATACCGGAGGAATCCGAGCAGGCTTCCCATGAAGACGGACAGAAGCACCGCGATGAAATAGTGCCCCTGGTGGGCGGAGAGGGCGAAGAAAATCAAAGACGCGACGAAAGCCACACCCGCGCAGAGCCCGTCCATGTTGTCGAGGAGATTGAACGCGTTGATGATCACAACGATCCAGGCGATCGTGATCAGCGCACTCACACTATAGCTCGGGATAAAGAGAGAGACGCGAACATCGAGTGCGACGAGGACGATCGCCACAAGAATCTGACCGAGAAGCTTTATCCTCGGCGCGAGATCCCTTACGTCATCCCAGAGGCCGATGAGGAAGATGATACCCCCCCCGAGCCCGATCACGCCGAGTTTTGGGAGCATGGAGCGCGCTCCGGGGAGGTACGCCTTGAGCGCCTCCGGGATCAGCGAACCGACCGCCCCGAAGCGGTCTGAGAAGATGACGAGCGCAGATGCAACGAGCACCGGGATCGCCACTGCCCCGAATATCGCCGCTCCGCCGCAGAGGGGAATGGCGCTCTGGTGCGCCTTCCGCTCGCTGGGAACGTCGAGCACCCCGATGTATTCGGCCACCCTCTTCGCCGCAGGCGTCAGAACAAGGCCGAGGGCGAGGGAAAAGCCGAACATCGCGACATACACGATTATCCACATAGCAATGAATAAGTGTAAAACCTCTCCACCCCTTTGTAAATACCCAATGCCGGTCCGGAATGGCGGATAGAAGCCGATCTCACACGGGAGTGTTCATGAAAAGATCCAAACCTCCGCATAGCAATAAGCATTAAGCCGTAAGCTATAAGCAAAATACTTACTGCTTACCGCTTACAACTTAGCGCTGGTGAGGTGGCGCGCCCCGTACCGCATATTCCCTTCGCCCGCAGCAGATCGACGTAAAGTTCCTCGATCCGATTGACCATGTGCGACACGGAGAATTCAGGGGGGATAGACTTTTTCGCCTCCTCCCCCATCCGTTGTCGCAATCCCGCGTCGCCGAGGAGACGGAGGACGAATTCCGCTGCCTGACGGTAATCACCCGGAGGCACGAGGAATCCGGTAACGCCCTGGCGAATAACCTCCGCCGCACCCCCGACGTCGGATGCGACAACAGGGAGCCCCGCGGCCATCGCCTGCGGAACCGTTCTGGGCAATCCCTCCCAGAGCGACAGGAGCACAAATACGTCCATGGCCGCCAGCAGTTCCGGAACGTCAGGCCGCAAGCCCGCGAGGACGACCCTCTCCTCGATACCGAGCCCGCGCAGCATCTTCTCCATTTCCGATCGAAGAGGCCCATCCCCCACATAAAGGAAGTTGATCCGGGGCATGCTTTTCAGCACCTTCGCAGCCATCTTCACGAAAAACTGAGGAGCCTTCTGCGGCGAGAGCCGGCCGACGGAACCCACTATGGGAATATCCGGTTCCATCCCGAGCCCCTTTCTGATCTCGCGGGCGTCGCGGCCTGTGCGGGCAAACCGTTCGATGTCAATCGCGCTGCGGATCGTTACGTACCTCTCTGGAACGCCGATCCCGAGCGATATTCCCGTCTCCGTGTCCCGCGCGCTCACCGTGATCAGCCTGTCTGTGAAACGCCCGCACACCCGCTCCAGAAATATATACGACCTCCGGCGGGCGCGCCCCATCCTGTCATGGAACCCCCATCCGTGCACGGTGTGCACAATGACGGGCACACCCGCAAACCTCGCTGCGATGCGGCCGAGAATACCCGCTTTTGAGCTGTGCGTGTGGACTATCGCGTAGCGCCTCCTCCGGATGACACGCCAGATCCCGACGAGCGCCATCAGATCTTTGAGAGGGTTCAGCTCGCGGACAAGCCAGGGGAGAACCGTGAACCCCACCCTCCGCCGGTCCACAGTCGACACGAGTTCCCCCTCTGCGCCGAGCTGAGGCCCCGTGAGCAGGTCAACCTCGAAGCGGGAGCGGTCAATGCGGTGGCAGGTGGCGATCGTGTTCTCCTGAGCGCCTCCGACAATAAGGCGTGTGATAATATGTAGAACTCGGATGCGTTCCTTTTCCTGTTTGTTGCGGGTATTCATGGGCGCCGCGCTCCAGCCCCCCCGGGCGCGCCGTCGATGAATTCCCGGTGCCAGAGCTCGAGGATCAGGAGCGCCCAGAGGCGGTATCCTTGGTCCGCGATGCCGCAGTCGTGTTCCTTCAAAAGCCCCTCTATGCGGGCACGGTCAAAATACCCCCTCGACAACGAACGCGGATCCATGAGGATGTCGCGGAGATAACCGCGCAGTTCCTTCCGGAACCAGCTCCCGATCGGGACCCCGAACCCCATCTTCCCGCGCTGCAGGATCTCGCGGGGGAGCAGGTCCGAGAATGTATCCTTGAGTATATACTTGCTCGTACGGCCCCTGAGTTTCCAGCTCACGGGGAGTGACGCGGCAAATTCAACAACGCGGTGGTCCAAAAATGGGGAACGCGCTTCAAGCGAATTTGCCATCGTGGCAATGTCCACCTTTACGAGGAGGTCCTCCGGAAGATAGCTATGGATATCCACGGAGAGTATTTTCTCAAGCGGATCATCCGCGGGACACGTTTCGTACAGGCGCTCGAGGTAGGCGGGGGCGCGAAACCTCCTGCTCAATTCTCTCATCCCCGGAGCGTAGAGTTTCTCCCGCTCCTGATCTTTGAAGTACGCCACATAATCAAGATAACGGGAGAGATCGCTGTACCTCAACGATGCGAGAAAACGCCTCGCCTTCCCCAGGAGAGAACCGCGCCGCGAACTGCGCAGCACCCTTTCCCAGAGCCCTGCCTGCCACCGTACGGAGGGGATACGGCACAGGCGGCCTGCGAGTTTAAAGGCATAGTAGCGCTCATATCCGGCGAAAAGCTCGTCCCCGGCATCGCCATTGAGAGCCACGGTCACATGCCGGCGGGTCATCTCGGCAACGTAGTATGTCGGGAGCGCCGAGGAATCGGCAAACGGCTCCCCGTAGTGCCGGACGAGTTTTGGCAGGAGCCCCACTGCGTCCGGTTTCACAATAAACTCGTGGTGATCGGTGGCGTACCTCCGCGACAGCAACCGCGCATAGGAAAGCTCGTTATAGCTCTGGTCCTCGAAGCCGATGGAGAAGGTCTTGACCCCGCCATTCGTGAGCCTGCTCATGAGCGCCACCACGATGCTCGAATCGATGCCGCCGCTGAGAAACGCCCCGAGCGGAACATCGCTGATGAGCCGGAGATTCGTCGCCTCCGTCAGGAGGTCTCGCAGGCGTTCCTTGCTCTCCCTGTAGCTCATCTCCGTATGGCGGCCGCAGGGAATGTCCCAGTACCTCTCCACCGTGAGCTTCCCCTCCTCGAACATGAGATAGTGCGCGGGGGGGAGCTTCTGAATTCCTTCGAGTATCGAGTGGGGGGAGGGAATATACTGGTATGTCAGATAGAGGTCGATGGCGCAGAGGCTGACGCTCCGCGGGAAGCCGGGGACGCTCAGGATGGGAGCGGGGCCGGAGGCGAAGATGAAATCCCCGTTTCTCAGGCTGTAGAAGAACGGCTTCACGCCGAGGCGATCGCGCGCGCAGAAAAGCCGCCGCCGCCGCTCGTCCCACAACGCAAACGAGAACATCCCCCGCAAACGGCTCAGGCACCCTGTCCCGTACTCCTCGTAAAGGTGCAGAATCACTTCGGTATCGCACCGCGTGGTGAAGGAATGCCCCCTCTTTTTAAGGTCCGCGGCGAGCTCCTGAAAATTATAGACTTCCCCGTTGTACACAAGCCAGAGGGTGCGATCCTCGTTCGTCATCGGCTGAGTTCCGCCCTCCGTGTCGATGACGCTGAGGCGGCGATGGCCGAGCCCGACAGGGCCGTTCAGATAGTACCCCTCACCGTCAGGCCCACGATGCGCCATCAGGCGGGCCATTTCCTCGAGCGTCGCCTTCTCAACCGGCCTCGTGCGATCGCCATATAGGATGCCGCATATTCCGCACATTGTGTGATCCTCTTATCTCCCACCACGGAGCAGTCCAAACGCGCCTGCGTGCGGGACCGCGTCCAATTTGTTTCTCCACCACAAAGCGTACTAGCCTGCCGCCAGACAGGGGTCGCGAAGATACAGCAACGGAACTACTCGACCGTAATGGGTCACTTATGGGTGGTACATTGCTGAATATGTCATTCCTGCCCCCGTTTTCACGAGGGTAAACTCCAGCAGGAATCCAGGTTTCATAATGGATCCCCGCTCGAGTTTACACTGAGCGCAGTCGAAGTGCGGGG
>JAPLCW010000147.1 GCA_026392015.1 Candidatus Auribacterota bacterium
GAAAGCTGCAGAATGCAAGAGACAGGAGAAGGGCTGCTAACCTCGGACGCTGTGTGAGATCACAAACCATGAGGACCATGGAGGGAGATCATACAAAACTGAGCTGTGAAGAAAGTCTAATTTCCTGTTGAGCAGAACATACGATGGTAGGGTTTATGTGGGTTCCCAAGATCACAATATATATGCGCTCGATCACAATGGCTCCTTCTTATGGAGCTATAATGTTGCCTCAAATGTCGAGGGCTCCCCTTCCGTCGGGCCTGATGAAACTATTTATATAGGCACCCATCTTATTTGGCATCAGCTCTATGCTCTTATTTCTACTGGCTCATTATCATGGAGTTATTCATTAGGCGGGAGCTGTATATCATCTTCACCTTCTATAGATTCCGATGGCCGCATTTACATTGGATCAGAGGATACTCGTGTATATTCGTTTAATCCTTCTGGGACTCTCTTATGGAGCTATGAAACAAATGGGTCGATATGGTCATCCACTGCCATAGGTGCTGATGGGAATCTCTATCTATCTTCGTGGGGAGGATTTTATTGCCTTAACCGTAACGGCTCATTTACTTGGAGCTATGATCTCGGGGGCGGAACTGGGAGCTCTGGGTCACCAACCATAGGTTCCAATGGTAGGCTTTATGTAGGGTCAAGCAGCAATGTTATTTATTGCTTTGGTGATACTCCATTAGCCACGCCTTCTCAAGAGCCTACTCCAGAACCCGCAACGCCTACGCCTGAGCCTTCGGCAACCCCTTCAGAACTGTCTCAGGCCGAGATGTTGTCCAACGGGACGGTGTTCAGTGGGGGCGATAATCTCATGCTTAAATTCAGATTGAATCAGTCTGTCAACTGGCCATTCAAGGGATTCGCGGTAATCTTCATGCCGGACGGCAGCATACTTAACTTGCTCAATCTGAAGCCGCTGGTCATAAACAAGAAGACAGGGCCGGTGCCCGCGGCGACAGGGCCGAGCTTCAGCGCGCCGTTCGCGATCACGTTCTTTAATAGTGCAATACCTGGAGGCGCGCCGAAAGGCCGTTACAATGCGGCGGTGCTCTTTTTCGGGGCTAGTGACGCAATTACGGGTAGAGATGCCGCGCGCATTGACGCTAACACCTCGTTTATTGTCAGGTAGGGGGATGGATCCACTAAGAGTAACACGCAATAATCTTCGAACCGATCGGCCAGTATCTTACGCTAGAGTAATTGCGAGATAGTAATCGCATTCTTCGATCCCGCTCGACGGATCACTGGTAGAGCGGAGGTTTTCTTAGACATGGTCACGTGGTTCACAGTCCAATAGTGTAAAGTCGGTATCTTATGTAAAAATATTCAGGAGAGGCAATAATAACCCATAACCGGTAGCTTGTTTTGAATTGGCCGATGTCATCCGGGACAAGAACACATTTCCAAATGACCGAGAAAATTTTTACCGCGAAGTGTAATATTCGACCCATTTTTTATTCTGCAATGTATTCAATAGAATTGCTTTCAATACAGCTTATTAGGAGTGCCACCCTTTTTGCTCAGAAAGCATTAGAAATTGAAAGCGAATGCTTAAGGAAAAAGGAAGGCAAGAATGAAAAGAATTCTGAGCACGCATCATATGTTATAGGGTCGATTATAACTGCTACAGCATCTTTGGAGGCAAATATAAATGAAATATTCTGCGATGCAGCCAGATTGGGGCACGGAAAGTTGAATAAATTGACCTCCGACTTAATGAGAAAAATGTGGAAGCATGGTATTCCTAGAACCTCTAGTTTTACGATTTTGGAGAAGTATGAGATAGCTCTTAATCTTTCTAACAAAGATGATTTCGACCATGGCAAGTTCCCTTATCAAGATGTGCATTTATTGATTAAGATTCGTAATGCTTTAATGCATTACGAACCAGTACCAGAGTTGATCGGCGAGAAATCGAGAGAAAAGGTTAAGGGGATTGCAAGATGTGAGGAAGCTTTTCGAGGGAGGTTCGATTTTAACCCCCTGACTGGTATAGGAAATCCGTTTTTCCCTGATAAGTGCCTTGGATTTGGTTGTGCAGAATGGGCAGTCAAGTCTTGTATCGCTTTTGTTGATGATTTCTCATCCAGAATGGGGATCGAATCAAAATTTAGACGTGTTAAATCAGTGATCAAAATAGAATAGCTCATAGATCTTATAACATAACTTTAATAAATAATAATCCTGCTCCTGAACATTACCTTTTTATCAGAAGTAGTAAGGCAATCAGACCTCGCCTATTGACAGAAAAGAAGCGGGATTATATCTATCTGTCAATAGGCGAGGTCTGATTGCCTTCTTTCTCTTGCCACCAATTAAATTTAGTTGCCCTCTCAACGCTGCGGCTTTTTCCGCAAGAGTTGAATTTCACTTAATGCAACATGTCATCTCAATATTATATCGGCACTTTGTCCAGACCAAAATCCCCCGCTTACCTTTAAAATATATACCGGCGTTGGGTTCGGCACCTCGAATATCAGTTTTCCCCGCGTCGGTATTTTC
This sequence comes from Candidatus Auribacterota bacterium, assembly GCA_026392015.1. GTDB lineage: Bacteria > Auribacterota > Tritonobacteria > UBA1439 > UBA1439 > JAPLCW01. The sequence goes on from JAPLCW010000147.1 coordinate 2,518, forward strand.
GGCTGACATTGTTTTAGAAACAGCGTCGAGACCCCTGACAACTCTAGTGCTGTTGAGCCGTCAATAGAATAGTTGTATTCTGTCCCTGATGTATCCAGCATTTTGAACATCGATGCGTCTAATGTCCTGGTTTGGGAATCTCTGTTTAAAATACTCAAATCTATAACCAAAAATACACCATCTGCCCGCTTTCTTGTGAATTCATTCCCAACTGTTTTATAAAACTTTATTCCATTAACAGTGTATATGAAATTTCCCACGGCAACTTTATCCCCTATTCCAATGGGCGGTTCAAGAGCACCTGCTTTGCTGAGTACATCTATTATTTCGCTTGCGTTTTGAGGACTAATTCTTTGACACAAAATCCACGCTGTTGCTCCCTCATTATCTTTTGCGTTAACGTCCGCTTTGTTTTCTATTAAAAGCTTCACAATAGACATATGCCCCTTGCCTGCCGCTGCCATCAAAACTGTGGTACCGTCTGCCCTCTGTGCATTTATTTCTGCCCCATTTTCTATCAAAAGTTTTGCGACCTCTACATAGCCGCCAAATGCAGCAAACATCAGTGGAGTATCACCATCCTTACTCTTAATATTTATATTTGCACCGCTTTGTATCAGTAATTTTGCCACATCTAAATAGCCTAAATTTGCAGCACCTATCAGAGCAGCACCACCATCGTTTCTCTGAGCATTAACGTTTGCGCCATTCTTTATCAATAACCGCACAACTTCTGCATGGCCAGAATAGGCTGCCCACATCAATGGTGTTTGGCCTTCTTCTGTCTTTGTCTCTATATCGATTTTATTCTCTAGCAATAGCTTTACAATTTCTAGGTGCCCTTTGCTAGCTGCAAATGACAATGCTGTTGACCCATCGTGATTCTTAGCATTGACATCCGCTTTATTCTGCAATAAATATCCTACTACTGTTAGGTGTCCTTCCTGAGCTGCAATCACTAGCGCTGTCACACCGTCATTTCCCTTTATATTTAAATCTGCACCTGATTCCACAAGCAATTTAACCGCATCTAAATGCCCCGCATACGCCGCATAGAAAATAGCTGTGCGACCATTATTCTTTTCCTTTGACTGTACATCAGCGCCATGCTGAATAAGGAGTTTCATCGTTTCCACTTTTCCAAATGCCGCAGATTTCATGAGTGCTGAATAACCATTATCGTAGCTTGCATTTGCGTTTGCCCCTTTTTTCAACAATCCTTTAGTCCGCTCAATATCCCCATTTGAGGCAGCTTCGATTAGCTGAGAATTCAGTTCATTAATCTGCTTATATTTTGTGATTATCGCATCGAGAACTGGATCAGTAATATTATATTTGTCACATAGTTCCCTTTTTACATGATGCATCACATTTCTCATAAGAGAATTGAGAATAGAATCCCTATGCTCTTCATTCATGGGCTCTTTTTTAAACTTTTCCATTCTTCTATCTATCATTTCGCAATATTCATCGTAGATTTGTTTTTCTAATGCATAAGGTAAAATGTTTTTCTGTGTTTCACCATTCACATTTATATTTGCTCCTTGCTGCAACAATTCTTTTGTTTTGCCTCTATCTCCTCTTGCGGCAGTTCTATTTTGAAATTTTTCAATTGGTGTGTTACTTACATATAAACCTTTTTCACCATTTGTAATTATCGTCTCCAAAGCTGACTCGGAAATGCCAAATCCTACACATAATCCTCTGCGTGAATCTGTCAGTATTTTATTAAAGAAAGCATCCCTAGCTTCTTTACTACTAGATATCTGTACTTCCGTCATGATTTTCGCAGTGCTTTTTCCTGCGCAATACTCTTCATATATTTTCTTTTCTTGTTCAAAAGCAAGAGTATTATTCTGTGCCGCTCCATATGACATTAATAATGTGGCGGAGGCCCAAAGAATGGTTATACTCATCCTCAATTTCATAGTAAACCTGAACCTCCTCCCGACAATATAACTAAGCAACATCACCACTAGTAGCGAACTACAGAATCACAAAATAGTTTTTGCCCCTTAGAAAAATTTAAATTAAACAAAAATGGGAAATGCAAAAAGAGAAAATACAAGGCAGGGAATTGCCACACAAAGAATAAATCTGCCTTTCATCAGACTCTCTCATCGGATTATGACGTAGGACAAAGTTCCTCAGTAATGATCAATTTCAACCATCCGCTCGTAGATTAGATCAAAGGCTAACATAATTCAGGAAGGCAATAAATGTTTTTATGACATGTTTTTTATGGCATGTGCAAGCGAGTGCGAACGAGGGTCAATTCTTTTTTCTTTACGTTAGAAGATCGACGATAGAAGCTGCCGCCTTGCTGGCGTGGATGTGCGAACGCTTGGACGTTCGTTTTTTCCAGCGCGTTTGTGATTGTAGCTAATTCCGTCGCTATTCAATAAAACATCACCAACAGAGGATATTCGGATATTACATGCAAAATATTGAAAGCCTTAGCAGCTATAAAGCTGAAACAGCCAGGAGCTACAGCCAAAGGCTATCAGATAGCTTTTAGAATTTTTTAGAGCGCGCGCAAAACCAAGAGCCTGCGGAGCAGGCTAAAAGCCCGGTCCCTGGGGAGCAAAAAAACAGCACGGGTCATGAGTCGGGTTCGCAAGCGGCATGACATCCCGCTTCAGCGGGGTGGCGTGTCGTTTGCCTCATATATGGAGGCAGCGCGGCCTGTCGAGTCGGGAGTCCGGCTGCGACATAGGGGACGGGCAACAAAGTCTTTTCAAGAATCTGGCCTCATATACTCAAAGCCATTTTCGACCACCGGGAAAAGAGGCGGATAGAGACAATATCAACCATTCAAGATTAAGAGAAAGAAGAAGCTTCAAGGGGGGGATTTAGTTGGGAACACCAAAAGCCTGCGGAGCAGGCTAACGAGCCAGGCCACGGAGGAGCGGAAAAAGCAGCACGGGGCATGAGTCGAGTTCGCAAGGGGCGTGACATTCCGCTTCTGTGGAATGGCGCGACCCTTGCTCACATACGGAGCCAGCGCAGCCTGTCGAGTCGGGGGCAGATTGCGACGTAGGGGCCGGGCGAGCTTCTTTCCTAACTTTACTAAAGGCTTTTGTTGTTGAGATTGCTACGCCCAACTTCGTGGGGCTCACAATGACGACTTTTCGAAAAGAAAGGCAAAAGCGCAAGTATACTTCTTCCGATTGTGCCCTTGATTTATTATACTTTTAATCAGGGTTCGCCAAACGCCGCTCAAAATAGGTTCGAGCAGCGTTCAGTAAATCCGACCATTACTACGGCAGCAAAAGTCGCTAGTTGCTAGTTTTTAGAAAAAGCCGCATTTTTCAGCGCGTCCTGACTGGAGTCGGGAAGGTCCCGGGTTCGAATCCCGGCGCCCCGACCATCTTAAACTTCCTCCTGCCCGCGGCTTCCATGCCACTTGCGAATTGACCGACTCGTGGACTCTCTAACCGTGGCCTCGGGGACGGGATCGTTAGCCTGCTTCGCAGGCTCCAGATATCCCTATCCCCGGCGGTCGGAATAGCCAGTTTTGAACCGTCTCTTTGAAGATGCCTCTTCTGAGCAGCGATTCCCCATCACCAACAGTTGTACCAGACTGCCTCCTCTACAATTCGGAAGTTATCATCATCAAGAGCAGGAGCTATCGGCTGAAATATCGGCCTTGCAAAACTACGAAGGAAGGATGATGATAGACATCACTACTGGCTGGTTTTGATGTGACCGCTAACAGAGCCCCCCCCGGAGGCACCGGAAAACCGGCATAGGGCATGAGTCGTGTTCGCAAGCGGCATTACAGCCCGCGTTAGAGGGATGGCGGGACGCTTGCCTGATGTTAAAGATAGCGCGGCCTATTGAGTCACGAGTCACCGTAGCGCCGGAGGGGGGCGAAAGATATTCGGGTCAATCCACGGATTACAAACCTTTTCAGAAATCTTGTAACCGTCCCATAGCGAGAGCAGCCAGGCCCACCACATATTCCCATCGCATTTACCTGGCCCACCGGAATCTGGTTGTCCCGAAGAATGTATCTGAACGATCCTGGGAAGAGATACCGTGAGGATATCCAGGGAAAAGCTTCTTGCCGGGGCTGAGATAACCGGGTTCCGATCTGAGTTTCCAGACATCTTCATAATCCAAAAACTTAACAAATGAGACAAGTTATTCAGGCTTTTAACAAAGAGTAAAAGAGAAAAAGAGAAAGAATGTATGTTTGGCTCAAGGCGGATTTTTGTGGACCCAAGAGTCTACAACAAGTGCCTCCCCCTGTGAAGGGGGAGGTGCGGAGGGGGTGAAAAATATACTTTTGTGAGAAGCACCCCCAACCCTTACCCTCCCCCTCAAGGGGGGGTACCCTACTATAACTGAGGGATTCCGGGCGGTACAGCATTAAACTTGTTTTTTCTCGACCTGTCACGGTTGTCCATTGATATCGATATGAACTATATTGGAGCCGCCGATACAAAGACCATGCTCGAAGAGCGGCCAAAGATAGAGGAGGCAGCAAAGGCGGTTTGCCAGCGTGAGGGGTTTGGCATACGCCGTATGCCGGCTGAACATGCCGGTGGAAAGTGGTTGCTTCAGTATGACAGCTAAGTAACGCAAAAGGGCAACCTGGAAGTTGACCTGGACTTTATGTTCAGAGTGCCCCTTTGGCCGGTCAGCACTCTCAATTCCCATCCGATCGGATCCCATAGAGCTCTGGGAATCCCGGTTATTGATATTCATGAGCTTGCCGCGGGTAAGATGGCGGCCCTGTTCTCACGTCATACAAGCCGCGACCTTTTCGATGTACATGAGCTCCTCATGAGGGGAGACTTAGACCCCCAACGCCTCCGAGGCCAGGCGCTCTCAACCTGAGCTTGGTTCATCGTCAACAGCCTACTACCGGATTGTGGCAAAGTTGCTCACATCGAGGAACGCCTGGCTCCTGCTTGTAATCGTCTTGATATTCTGATCGAAAAACAGAACCGCGAACTCGTAACGGCCCGGCGCGTTCGGAACGATCGCCCTGAGAATCGGCGCAACGAGCGGCGCTAGGAGCCCGCGCGCCTTCGCATCCGGCTTCTTCAAATCCACCGGCTTCAGCGTGAACATGTCCAGAATCGCCCCGTTCGGCTGAATTATTACCGCCCACGCATTGAAGGGGGGGCCTGTGATGGTTTTAGTCAGTACGAAGCTCACCACGAGCGTACTCCCGGGATTCGGCGCGGAATTGTTGACCAGGACCATGGCCGTGGGCAGCGGAGTGGATGTCGGCGTCTCTGTCGGAAGAGTCGCAGATGTGATCGTCGGCGTCGGCGTGGTTGTTAATTCGGCTCCCAGTGTCGGTTGCCTGGTCGGGGCGATAGTTGGCGGCGGTGTGGGTGTTCTTGTCGGTGTAAGTGTCACTGTCGGTGTCGCAGTCGGCGTCTCCGTAGGCGTTTCCCCGATGCAATAGAGAACATTATCATAAGAGCCGACATACACCCTCCCGTCATTCCCCAGCGCGGGAGAGGACTCCACATAATCTACGGTCCGATAGCTCCAGGTGAGCGAGCCGTTGGAATTGAGGACGTAAAGTCTGCTATCATCAGAACCAACAGATATCCTTCCATCATTCCCCAGCGCGGGAGAGGACTCTACACGATCTCCGGTCTGATAGCTCCAGGTGAGCGAACCGTTGGCATTGAGGACGTAAAGTCTATTATCATTAGAACCAACAGATATCTTTCCGTCATTCCCCAGCGCGGGAGAGGAAGTTACAGACCTGCCAGTCACATAGCTCCATTTGAGCGCGCCGTTGGAATTGAGGACGTAAAGTCTATTAGAACCAACAGATAAGCTTCCGTCATTCCCCAGCGCGGGAGAGGAAGTTACAGACCTACCAGTCACATAGCTCCAGGTGAGCGCGCCGTTGGAATTGAGGACGTAAAGTCTGCTATTATTGGAACCAACAGATATCCTTCCATCATTCCCCAGCGTGGGAGAGGAATACACATCACTAACAGTCAGATAGCTCCATTTGAGCGCGCCGTTGGAATTGAGCGCGTAGAGATTATTATCATAAGAGCCGACATAGACCCTCCCGTCACTCCCCAGCGCGGGTGAGGAGTCTACATCATTAACGGTTCGATAGCTCCAGTTGAACATACCGCTTGACTTAAGGACATAGAGATTATTGTCCCAGGAGCCGGCATACACCCTCCCGTCACTCCCCAGCGCGGGTGAGGATGTTAGAACACTGCCAACGCTATAGCTCCACGAGAGCGCCAGCGCTGACGGCCCCGCATAACGGCTCAGTCCCGTATGCATCGCATCACGACGAAACATCGGCCAGTCTGCATAGGGTGTGGGTGTTGTGGTCGGAGTCGCGGTGCGTGTGGGAGTCTCAGTGGGGGTGTATGTCGGAATACTCGGATCCCTGGTCGGTGTTTCTGTCGGCGTGGATGTGATCGTCGGTGTCGCTGTGGGAGTTCGAGTCGGGGTTCTCGTGGGCGTTTTTGTCGGTGTTTTTGTCGGAGTATTAGTCGGCCATGGCGTGATCGTCGGTGTCGGGGGGGCCGTTGGTTCGGCAATGACATACAGGACATTGTCCTCGGAGCCGATGTACACCGTGTCGGTGCCTATCGCGACCGATGAGCGTATCGGCGCTGCCGTCTCGTAACTCCACTGGAGCATCCCGAGCGAGTCAACGCTGTAGAAAATGCCATCTCCAGACCCCGCGTACACCGCATCCGCCGCGTCCGCCGCGGGAGAAGATTCGATGCCGCCCGCCGTCTCGTAACTCCAGGACAGTCCCCCGCTCTGCCACAGCGTGTAGAGCACGTTGTCATCTGAACCGACATAGACCTTGTCGGTGCTCAGTGCCGCCGTGGAAAGAATATCCCCCGCCACCCTATAGCTCCACACCAGAGCTCCCGCGGCGCCGATGCTGTACATGGTGTTGTCCGGTGCGCCGATATAAACCGTCTCTGCCCCGCTCACCGCAGGGGCGCTATAGAAAGCAGTCTCAGCGCCGTAACTCCACCGCAGCGCGCCATTTTGCGACAGGGTGCGCAGGAACCCGTCCATCGAGGCCACGGACACCGTGTTCCCCCCCACGGCGGCCGCTGAGGTGAGAGCGCCATCTATCATGTAGCTCCATTGCAGCACTCCTGTGGAGTCAATGCTGTAGAGGGCGTTGTCCCAGGAACCCACATAAACCGTGGAGATTGAATCGAAAGTCGGCGAGGAGGAAATGTCGTCCCCCGTCCCGTAGCTCCAGAACAGTGACCCGTCTTGCCCCAGCGCGTAGAGCACGTTATCATCCGAGCCGATGTACACCGTTTGCGTGCTCACCGCAGCGGATGAAGGGAGGAGAGCGGTGTAGGTGCCCTCGTAGATCTGGTAGCTCCACAGCAGGTTGCCGAGGGAATCGATGACGTAAAGATTGCGGTCTCGGGAACCTATGTAGACCGAACTGGTCCCGCTCAGCGCGGGGGATGAATTGATCTGATCGGCGGAGACATAGCTCCAGACAAACACAGGGGTGCGCGGTCCCGGGAAGATACTCTTTCCCGCATGAAGGGCATCGTTATGGAACATGGGCCACAGATTCTCCGGCCTCGGTGTTGGTGTGCGCGACGGCCCCCCATCTACCGGGAAAGGAGTGCCGTGTGAGTAATAATAAGCCGAGGCCCCATCGTACGTAGTAATGATATTTCCGACAACCGTTCCATTGGTACTCACACGACAATCAGTCGTATCACCATTAGCAGTCTGATAAATAGCAACCACTGCCGGAACGGTAACACCTGTCGGATCACTGCACTCGTCGCTGCACCCGTTGCAGTCGCACGTGCAGGTGTACGTTGTCTTGGCCAATAACCTATCTACGGCATCTTTGTGTGGGTGGCCGTAGCTATTGGCGCCGACGTTGATCACGGCTACCTCCGGCTTGAGGTTGTTGAGGTAGCTGGCTGTCGTGCTACCGTTGGAGCCATGGTGGTTTACGTGGAGCACGTCAATCCCTTCGGCGCTCAAGAGGGGGCTGCCGGAAGGATACGTGCGCAACGCAGTGCCAAGAGGGCCTTCGCCGAAACTCTCCATATCCCCCGCGGTAAGATAGTGAAAATTACCATACGTGATCAGCAATCCAATGCTTTGATTATTACTCGCAGAGTTAGAAAACGTACCCCCGTTGATAAGAGTCCCATTGGCGACCACGCAGAGAATATTCGCGCCGTCCCCAAGATCCACAGAGCTTCCTACGGGGATCGCTACGCCTTTGCCGAAATCACCGTAATTTGTTCCGCAGCAGTTATAGATTGTGGTGGCTGAGTAGCCGTTAGCCAGAATGTAGGTCAACCCTCCATAGTGGTCGGAATCGTCATGGGACGCGACGACGTAGTCAATGACGTGGTCTCCTGGAGGGAATATGGTATTGAGGTAAGGCAATAATAGATTCTTGCCGGCACTGCTCGTTCCTCCGTCAATGAGGATCGTCGTATTATTCGGGCCTATGACAAGCTCGCTGCTGCCCTGGCCGACATTTATGCAGTGGATCTGCAACCCCTGGGAATATGCAGCAGCCGATGAGAAGAGGATTATAAGTGACAGGGTGGTGAGGAGAGTCGGAAGAACGAACTTATGGCGATAATACGCCAGGTTGAAATTTGACATAGCTATCCATACTAATCCATAGGGATGCTGATTCAGACTATTTCCCCTTATCTTGTTATGCACTATGGTAAGGATAACATAATTTTCGGCGTGACGCGACAAAATTAGCGCTGTTCTTAACGATGATGATAGGGCATAATAGAAGCAGATTTGTCCCCGCATGATTGCCTATGAATAAAGACAAGAAAAAGCCCTTTGGGAAGATCGCGCACAGTGTATCGCTGGAGGAGAGGCGCAAGTTCATACGGCATCCGCTGTGCATCCCACTCAAGTATAAGGTGATCGGCCCCGGTTCGAACCATGCCGGCGCGGAAAATCAGACCCGCACGATCGATGTCAGCTTGGGCGGCCTCCTCTTCGTGGCGAAACACCCTGTCCCGGAGAGATCCAAAATTCAGATAAACATGCCATTCCAGGATAAGCTGTTCAACGTGAAAGCCAAAGTCGTCCACTGTGAAAAAAATCATGTGAAGGATCTCTATCATATCGGTGTCTGCTTCAACAGGCTGTACGATGCGTTCAAGGTGAAGCTGATCGAGCAGTTCTACCTGATCAGCGAGTTCCGCGACCTCAGGAGCATCCAGCTCGGGAAAGAGGTTTCACTTAACGATGCTTCCCGTGAGTGGATCCGCCGGTATTCGAAGCGATTCAGAAGACTCTACTGGTAAGGAAGGACACCCGCTGATGCAGGATACATTGAGAAGCCTCACCGCGCTAAAAAAGCGCATTCAAAAGGCAGGATGGTTCAAGGATACCCACCTCGTCTATCACGGCCTCGGCCCGGTCGGGGCGCATATGTTCCAGCACTTCACGCCCGTCGCGGCAATCATCGGACTCTACTACGGGGATGAGGTGCGGCGTTTCATCGAGGGGGAGTGCGGCACAAAGGTATTTTCCTACGAGAAGTTGAACGGCGTGCGCCTCAACGACTGCAGTGATTTTTACCACAATTTCCTCCGTGATCATGGCGAGGAAATTACCGCATATATGAGTCGCTATGACGGGAACGTATGCCTCGCTCCGTTCGCGCCGTCCGATGCGATTCATGAATTTATCTTCACACGCGCGCAGGGATGGCAGCTCCTCACAAACATCAAGATCGCCCAGGATTATTTTGAGTTCAAATCGCGCCTGGCTCTGGAAGCGCCGAAGATCGGGATCCCCATGCCGCCGGCGAGCCGGGTCCATCTGTTCAAGGAGCTCGAATACAAAACGCTGGCGGACGAGTACGAGAACGGTTTTGTGATACAGACGCCGCTCTCGCAGGCGGGAAGCGGCACCGAGTTTGTGTTCAACGAGTGTGATTTCAACAGGGTTATCGAGGAGAAGAAAAAGTTTATGGGGGAAAGTTTCAGAGCGACACCCGCGAAAATCACCCCCTTCCTCTCGGGTCCCAGTCCTAACTGCACCGGCTGCGTGGTGAACGGCGCGGTGGCGGTCTCACAGCCCGACATACAGATCGTCGGCGATCCCTATTTTGTGAAGAGGCCGGGACAGTATATCGGCTCGGATTTTACGGTGAACGCCTTCAACGAGGAGCATAAGAAACTGATGTTCGATGTTGTGAAACGGGTCGGGAACTGGATGGGGTCGCACGGCTACCGCGGGAACTTCGGCGTGGATTTTCTCTCTACGGTTGACAAGGAGAACCGGATCAAGGAGATCTACGTGAGCGAGGTGAACGCGCGCCTCGTCGGAGAATCGCAATACCTGGCTGATTTCCAGGCGATGAAGGACAGCGTTCCGCTCACCTTCTTCCACCTCGCCGAGTGGATGGGGATACGCGAGGTCACGGCAAAAGAGATTGACGGGTACAATAAGTCGCTCTCGCCCCTGGAAGGCTCTGCCCTCCTCCTCTATACTCAGGAGAAGGGAATCTTCAAGGCGGAGGGGGGTATTTCCGCCGGGGTCTATCGTTGCGATGATGGAAAGATCAAGAAGGTGAGGGATGGATACCTGCTCTCGCAGACAAAGAGCAATGATGAGTTTGTGCTCTCCGTCGGCGTGCCATGGGATGGTCTGACCCTCGGGCACCCGCTCTATGGCGACTTCAATGTCCACCTGTGCTACATACTCACGCGGGAGAGCATTGTTGATCCGCATAACTACAGGATCGTGAGCGAGAAGTGGAGAAAGATTGCAGACCTGGTCTACAAGGCGATGAAACTTGTTCCCTGCGACCCCCGCCCCCTTGTGAAAGAGCGGAAATGATCTGTAGTCTATGAACTACCGGGTTCCTCACTTCCCCTGTTCATGGAATAGCTTCTGTTGCGGCCTCGGTATACTTTTTGTTATTCGGGGGCTGATCCTTTTGTGTCTCTATCCCCCCCTGGAAGGTTTCGACGAGCATCAACACATCGCGTATCTGCAATACATCGGAGAGCATGGCGGCCCGCCTCATTACGGCGATTCCTATATTCCGAAATCGCTGTATCAGGATTTTGTCAGCAGCCCGCACTCAGATTACGGCTGGCAGCAGCTCAGGGGAATCGGGGCCAGGAGATATAAAGATTTCTGGTCTGCGGAAGGCGCTGTCAGATATGATCATGACGTCTTGCTGGGGGCAAGTTTTCATCCCCCCCTCTACTATTTCCTTGCATCGCCTGTATTTATATTTCTCCGCTCCCATGCCGGCTTCCTTGCGGCGGTGTACTTCCTGCGCATCGTGAATATCATAATCGCAGGATGCGCGATCGGCGTATTTGCTCTTCCCCTCAGACGCCTGTTTCGACAGGAGGCACTTTCCCGGCTCGCGGCGCTCACGATAAGTTTGCTTCCCATGTATACGGTATATGTTGCGAGGGTCTCCTGCGACTCCCTGGCCCTTCTTTTCTCCGCGGCGTTGTTTGCCCTGATGGCAAACATATCCGACGGAAGGTCGCTCTACCGGCGCTCTCTGCTGCTCGGTGTGATGATAGGCGCAGGCTCTCTCACCAGAAGCAGCGTATCGGTGTTCTTGCCCATCGGACTGATCCTCTATCTTTTCCTGTGCATCAACAGAAGAATCAGCGCACGGCAACTGCTGCTCGCGTCACTGCTTCTGCTCGGGTCGTGCGCGCTACTCACATGGAGATACTACATGGGGAATCTTCAGCTCTACGGAGTTATTATCCCCGGACAGGAATCGATCGCAGTTGCCCGGCAGGGCAAGGGGTTCATCCACTTGCTCAACGCCATCCATCTTCGGCACGTATGGGATTTCTTCACGGTGCGGATGATACTGGTGAACCTGTGGATGAGCGGCTGGTCGTTTCTATTTCCGCCGACAGCGTTCTATATCGTCTATCTTGTGATGATACTTGTCTCGCTCCTCGGCATACCGGTAGGCGTGACAAGAATTATGAGGGGGGAGGGGAATCTGGAGTTTCCGCAACTTCGCCTCATGTTCTTCTTCGCTCTTGTCTGGATCATGACCTGCATCGGGGCATATCTGCATGCCCTGTGCGCCAGCGTGGCATATGCGAGCGCGCATATATATTCGCTTCCGTACTATGCGCTCCCGGGTTATGCCGCATTCCTTGCGTTTGTTCTCGGCTCATTGAACGGCTATGGAAACAGACGCCTATGGATGGCATGTGCGGCGCTGTTCCTGTGCCTTTTTATCGTGACGGAGTTTTACGGGCTCTTTGCCATTGCGGTGCCTTATTGGACTTCTACTCATAAGATAGGCGAAATTTACAGGAGGCTCTCTTTTATACACCCGGCGTTCCCAAGTCCCAGGTTCCTCCCGCTCTTTCTTGTACTGTATATCATCGCTTTAGCAATTATAGCGAGATCGATCGGCAGGGTGCAGAGGGAATCCGCCCCTCGAGACTGACCCAGTACTCCGCTTCAGCCAATTCAGGAGATTCCCCAAAATAGCGAGCACTAAAATCATTACTGACTCATTACCAGACAGATACAAAATTCAGCATCTGGATTACTCCAAGTTTGGAAAAAGAAGAGATCATATATTTCACTGCGGAGACGCGGAGGACGCGGAGATGATAGATCATGCAGAGATCCAGGCTATTATGAATTATTCTTTGCGATCGCTCTTTGCGTGCTCTGCGCCTTTGCGGTGAGCTATTAATCTTTTGAAAATAACGGGGGAAGTCCTGTTCGTAATGGGTCACTTATGGGTGGTACATTGCTGAATATGTCATTCCTGCCCCCGTTTTCACGAGGGTAAACTCCAGCAGGAATCCAGGTTTCATAATGGATCCCCGCTCGAGTTTACACTGAGCGCAGTCGAAGTGCGGGGGGATCTCCGGACGGAGAGATGGATGACAGCGATGAGAACAATTAATATCGGATTGATTGGGTTGGGAACCGTCGGCATGGGGCTTGTAAAGGCGCTGAATGCGAAGAGGCCGATTCTCAAGCAGAGGATGGGGCTCGATCTGAATCTGCGTCTTGTCTCGGAGAAATATTGGGGGCGGAAGAGGGATGTGCGCATTCCCTCCTCGATGCGCGCAAAGGATACGCGTCATATCCTCTCGGATCCAGGCATTGATATTGTGGTGGAGCTCATCGGCGGCTGCGGTGATGCAAGAAAATATATTATCGAGGCTCTCCGGCGGGGGAAACACGTGGTCACCGCGAACAAGGCCCTTCTCGCCGAGCATGGACGGGAGATTTTCGCCCTCGCCAAGATGAAGAAGGCCGACCTCTACTATGAGGCGAGCGTGTGCGGCGCCATCCCGATTATAAAGACGTTGCGCGAAGGGCTTGCATCAAACAGGATCGAATCGATTTTCGGGATTGTCAACGGGACATGCAACTACATCCTCTCGAAAATGACCGATTCCGGCGTTGATTTTAAGGATGCGCTGAGAGAAGCCCAGAAACTGGGGTACGCCGAGGCGAACCCCTCCCTTGATATCGAGGGGGTGGACTCGGCCCACAAACTCGCAATCCTCGCGGCTGCCGCGAGCGGGGGATGGGTGCCATTCCCCTCCGTGTACATCGAAGGTATCACGCACGTCGGCCTCAGGGATATCCAGTTTGCGAGCGAGTTCGAGTATGTCATCAAGCTGCTCGCGATATTCAAACAGGAGGGCGCGCGAATCGAAGCGCGCGTTCACCCGACGCTCATCCCGAAGAGCCACTTGCTCGCATCCGTTCGGGGGGCTCACAATGCGGTCTGTGTGAACGGAGAACCCGCGGGAGAGATCGTTCTCTATGGCTCGGGTGCGGGGCAGAAGCCGACATCGAGCGCGGTCCTCAGCGACATCATTGATATTGCTCTCAACATCGTGAGTGGTTCGTGCGGGAGAGTCCCCGTCATTTCAGGGGATGGGACGGGGAAGGAAATCAAAAAAATAGGTGATATCGAGACGCAGTACTACCTGCGGTTTTCCGTCATCGATCGCCCCGGCGTGCTCGCGGGCATTACCGGCGTGCTCGGGCGTACACAGATCAGCATCGCCTCTCTTCTCCAGACTGAGCGGAAGGCAGGGGGGGTGGTGCCTGTGGTCATGATGACGCATAAAGCCAGGGAGAGAAACATGCAGCGCGCGCTTTCCCTTATCGACAGGCTTCCATTTGTGAAGGCGAAAACAGTGCTCATCCGCGTCGAGGAATCGTTGTGATCCATCCGTCAGTTGAAGATTCATAGCAGACCCTTGCGGCGGCCTGTGGCTGTGGGTAAGTTTGGAGACAGCCACCGAGACTTATGTCCCGGGTACACTGTGGATAACTTGCTTAGGGATTTCAATTAGTGTGGGAGCGGCTTCCCGCCGCGATAATCGGGGCAAGATGCCCCTCCCACAATTGCGAAACCTAACTTAAGGCGATGATATGAAATACGTAATCCTGGTAGGGGATGGGATGGCGGATTACCCGATCGAGGAGTTGAGGAAGCGTACGCCCCTCGAGGTGGCCCGAACACCCAACATGGACCTTCTTGCACGAGAGGGTATGGGCGGCCGTGTGCGCACCATTCCGTCGGACATGGAGCCTGGAAGCGATGTTGCCAATCTCTCCATCATGGGTGTGGATCCGCAGAGATACTATACCGGGAGGGGAGCTCTCGAGGCTGCGAGCATGGGGGTCCAGATGGGCGAGAACGAGCTCGCCTTTCGCTGCAACCTCGTCACCGTCGCGGAAGATCAGATGGTGGACTACAGCGGCGGACATATCTCCTCGAGAGAGGGGAGGGTTCTTATTGAGTTCCTCAACGGGAAATTTGCAGGAAGGGGTGTCTGTTTTCACGCAGGGGTGAGTTACAGAAATCTCATGATCGTGCCCGAGGAGCTGTTGCAGGACGGGGAGGGGGAGATGCGCTGTGTTCCACCCCACGACATCACCGGGAAGCCGATTCGGCCGCATCTGCCGGTCGGCAAGGGGAGCCGGTTGCTTCGGGAGCTTATGCAGGCATCGCATTTGTTTCTCACTCAGCATCAGGTGAACAGGGTGAAGATTGACCTTGGGGAGAACCCCGCCAACATGATCTGGCTCTGGGGGGGCGGGAAGAAACCCGCGATCGGGACGTTCCGCAGCGCGCGCGGGCTCGATGGGGCGGTGATCTCGGCTGTTGATCTTGTGAAGGGTATCGGGAAGATTCTCGACCTGGATGTGATCGATGTTCCCGGTGCCACAGGGTATTACGACACCGATTATGCTGCGAAGGCGCGGGCGGCGCTCAGCGCCCTGGAGGATGTGGATTTCGCGCTTGTCCATGTCGAGGCTGCGGATGAAGCGGGGCACAACGGAGACCGCTCTGAAAAGGTCCGCGCGATCGAAAATTTTGACGCAAAGGTGGTGGGGCCGATCCTGGAGGGGTTGCGTGGAATGGGACCATTCAGAATAATGGTGCTTCCGGATCATGCAACGCCTCTTTCGCTGAAGACACACGTTTCGGACCCGGTGCCATTTTGCATCTATGGCGAGGGCATCATGGCGGACGGGATGTATGCTTTCAGCGAAAAGGCCGCGATGAAGGGATCGCTCATGGTGAACGAAGGCTGGCGGCTCATGGATCACCTGCTGGCCCCGGTCCGCACGCCCTAGGGGGAAAGATGGGGATTACAGTCCATAAGTACGGCGGAACTTCGGTCGCCGATCCCGAAAGGATCAGGAACGTCGCCGCCAGGATCGCACGCGCAAAGGCGGCAGGCCAGGATCTGGTAGTGGTGGTCTCCGCGATGGGAGACACGACCGACGATCTGATCGATCTCGCACAGAAGGTGTCGCGTAACCCCTCGGACAGGGAGCTCGACATGCTCATGTCCACGGGCGAACAGATCACCGCGGCGTTGCTCAGCATGGCGCTGCACGATATCGGTGTCGGCGCGGTTTCGTTCACCGGGGCCCAGGTCGGCATCATTACCGACAGCGCGCACCGGAAGGCCAAGATACTCGAAATCGGCACCGAGAAGATAGCACAGGAGCTTTCCCAAGGGCGCATAGTCGTCGTCGCGGGGTTCCAGGGCATTGATTCCGAGGATAATATCACGACGCTCGGCAGGGGAGGGTCCGACACCACGGCCGTGGCGCTCGCAGCGGTGCTCAAAGCGGATGCCTGCAAGATCTACAAGGATGTCGAGGGTATCTATACGGCGGATCCCCGGATTGTGCCCGGGGCGAGGAAGATCGACCGGATCAATTATGACGAGATGCTCGAAATGGCAAGTCTGGGGGCTCAGGTGCTCCAATCACGCGCCGTGGAGTTTGCCAAAAAGTACGGGATCACGGTGGAGGTTCTCTCGAGTTTCAGTGACGCACCCGGGACGCTCGTCTGCGAGGAGGTGAACGAGATGGAGGATATGGTCATACGTGGTGTTACTGTGGATCGGGGGGAGGCGAAACTTACCATCCAGCGCGTCCCCGACCGCCCGGGGATTGCCGCGACGATCTTCGGGGCGATGGCGGAAAACAATATCAATGTGGATATGATCATCCAGAACGTAAGCGAGGACGGCTACACGGACGTATCCTTCACGGTTCAGCGCGACGATTTTAAAAAGGCGGTGCGCGAGCTCGAGGAGGTGGCGTCCAGGATGGGGGCAAAGGGCGTTACCTCGGATGAGAAGATCGCGAAGGTGTCCGTTGTGGGGGTCGGGATGAAGAGCCACAAGGGAGTGGCGTCCACGATGTTCGATGCTCTGGCCAGAGGGAAAATCAACATCGAAATGATCTCCACAAGCGAGATCAAGATCTCGTGCGTCGTCGATGAGTCTGATGCGGATAGCGCGGCGCGCGCCCTGCATACGGCATTTGGGCTTGATAAGTAGCCCCGTCTTAAACTGTAGCCGGCCCTTAAGGGCCGGCTACGCTGTGGATAACTTTTGTGAGGCGTTATGAGAACAATCAAATTGTATGACACAACTCTCCGTGATGGAACTCAGGCGGAGGGGATCAATTTTTCGAGCGAGGATAAACTCCTCATTGCAAAGAAGCTGGATGATTTGGGTATACACTATATCGAGGGAGGCTGGCCGGGTTCCAATCCGAAGGACATTGAATTCTTCGCGTGCGTCAAAAGGCTCAATCTGAAGAGATCTCGCATTGCCGCTTTCGGGAGTACACGGCGAGCGGGGACGGCGGTCGCCCAGGATGCCAATGTCATTATGTTGCGGCAAGCGGACACGCCCGTGGTCACAATCTTCGGGAAGAGCTGGATGCTGCACGTAACGGACGTGCTCAGGACAACACCCGAGGAAAACCTGAATATGATCAGGGATTCCGTCCGGTACTTCAAGAAGCTGGGCAAAGAGGTTATTTATGATGCAGAGCACTTTTTTGACGGCTACCTCGATAATTCCGACTATGCCCTAAAAACGCTCTCCGCCGCGACGGAGGGGGGGGCCGACACCATCGTTCTATGCGACACGAACGGGGGAACGCTGCCGATGAGGCTTGCGGTGATCGTCGATGAGGTACAGCAGAAGGTGGCCATCCCCCTGGGGATACACTCCCATAACGACGCGGGGATGGGGGTTGCCAACGCCCTCGTTGCGGTTGCCCATGGCGCGGTGCATGTCCAGGGGACGATCAACGGGTATGGCGAGCGATGCGGGAATGCGAACCTCGTGAGTATCATTCCGAACCTTGTGCTGAAGATGAACATCCCCTGTATTGAAAAGAATAAGCTCGCAACCCTTGTGGAGCTCTCGCGCTACGTTGATGAGATTGCGAATATGGCTCCCGACTCGCGAGCTCCCTACGTAGGGTCAAGCGCGTTCGCGCACAAGGGGGGGGTGCACGCCGATGCGGTGCTCAAGAATCCGCGCGGCTACGAGCACGTGCATCCGAACACAGTGGGGAATGCCCGCCGGATCCTCGTCTCCGAGCTCGCCGGGAAATCCAGCATGTTCATGAAGGCAAGCGAGATGCGGCTCGGATTGAAAAAGGATCACCCGGCACTCAAGGCTGTGCTCGGGATCGTCAAGAGGCTCGAGAGCGAGGGGTACGAGTTCGAGGCCGCCGAGGGATCGTTCAAGCTCTTGGTCGAGAAAGCGCTCAAGCGGCATACGCCGTTCTTTGATCTCGAAGGGTTCCGTGTGAGCGTGGAAAAGCGTCGGGACGGACAGCTTATATCAGAGGCGACGATCAAGGTCAAAGTCGGAGAACTTTTCGAACACACAGCGGCGGAGGGGGACGGACCCGTCAATGCACTCGACAATGCCCTTCGCAAGGCGTTGTTGCCGTTCTACCCCGCGATCGCCGACGTACAACTCGTTGACTACAAGGTGCGCGTACTCAATGTGAGGGCAGGGACCGCCGCCAAGGTGCGTGTGTTGATTGAGTCGAAAGATCGCGAAGCGATGTGGGGGACAGTCGGCGTTTCCGAGAATATCATCGAGGCGAGCTGGCAGGCGCTCGTCGACAGCGTCGAATACAAACTTCTGAAAGACAAGGTGCGCCCACACCCGATCAGGAAATAGAATGCGCCCGCTACTTTAAACTTTACACCTTACACTTTACAGTGTGGTTAAAATGCCCGAACTTGCCAAGCGATACGATCCGAAGAACGTAGAAGAGAAATGGTACTCCTTCTGGGAGAGCAGGGGCTATTTCACCGCAAAGGTGCGCCCCGGCGAATCGCCGTACGTGATCGTCATCCCTCCGCCGAATATTACCGGTATCCTCACCATGGGGCATGTGCTCAACAACACCCTCCAGGACATCCTCATCCGTTGGAAGCGGATGCAGGGGTATGAGGCGCTCTGGCTGCCGGGCACCGACCACGCCGGTATCGCGACTCAGAATGTTGTTGAGAAGGAGCTGGCGAAGGAAGGGGTCAGGAGACAGGATATAGGCCGCAAGGCATTCCTCAAGAAGGTCTGGGACTGGAGGGAGCAGTACGGGGGCACGATCATCAGGCAGCTGAAGCGGCTCGGGTGTTCGTGCGATTGGAGCCGCGAGCGCTTCACTATGGATGAGGGTCTGTCCCACGCGGTGCGAGAGGTATTTGTCAGGCTCTATGAAAAGGGGCTCATCTATCGCGGTAACTACATAATCAACTGGTGTCCGCGATGCCATACCGCTGTCTCTGACGAGGAGGTCGAGCACGAGGAGCACAATGGGCACCTCTGGCACATCCGCTATCCGGTGAAAGGGGGCGGCAGACACGTCACCGTGGCGACCACGCGGCCCGAGACGATGCTCGGCGACACTGCCATAGCGGTGCATCCCGGGGATGAGAGGTATAAGAATCTCGTGGGAGAAAAGGTGATCGTACCCATCGTGGAGCGCGAGATCCCTGTGATCGCAGACAATGCAGTCGATCCGGCATTCGGGACGGGGATCGTCAAGGTAACCCCCGCGCACGATCCCAACGACTTCCTGATCGGGTTGCGGCACAGTCTCGCGCAGGTGGTCGTCATGGACGGGAATGCGGTGATGAACGAGAACGCGGGGTCGGATTACCGCGGGATGGACCGCTTCGAGTGCCGGGAGGCGCTTGTGAAGCACCTCGAGGACCTCAAGCTTATTGAGAAGATCGAGAAGCACGCGCATGCTGTCGGGCACTGCTACCGGTGCCAGACCGTCATCGAGCCGTATCTCTCCGAACAATGGTTCGTAAAGATGAAGCCCCTTGCCGAGCCGGCGCTCAAGGCCGTGCTGGATAAGAAGATAAGATTCTACCCTCCGCGATGGATAAAGGTCTACCAGAACTGGATGGAGAACATTCGCGATTGGTGCATTTCGCGCCAACTCTGGTGGGGGCACCGGATCCCCGTATGGTACTGCGGGGACTGTAGACAGCAGTCCACAGTCCATAGTCCACAGTCGATAGCAGCAGCCATGGACCGTGGACCATCGACTATCGACCGGTCTGGACCATCGACCGTGGGCCGTTCCAAGGGCGTTATCGTTTCGCGCGAGAAGCCGCTGGAGTGTCCTGTGTGCGGGTCTCAGGATATAGAACAGGATGAGGATGTGTTGGATACCTGGTTCTCCTCGTGGCTCTGGCCGTTCTCCACGCTTGGATGGCCTGAGGAGACCGCGGATCTTGGCTATTTCTACCCGACCGCCACCCTTGTCACCGGTCCCGATATCATTTTCTTCTGGGTGGCGCGGATGATCATGGCGGGGATTGAGTTCATGGGCGAGGTGCCGTTCAGGGATGTATTCTTCACAGGCATCATCAGGGATCGCGAGGGACGTAAGATGAGCAAGTCGCTTGGAAATTCCCCCGACCCGCTCGATGTCATCGGGCAGTATGGAGCCGATGCCCTTCGCTTCACCATCGCGCGCCTGAGTCCCGTGGGACAGGATGTCTATTATTCGAACGAGCAGTGCGAGCTCGGGAGAAATTTTGCCAATAAGATATGGAACGCCTCGCGCTTCCTCCTGATGAACATCGGCGATTCTGGAACTCGAGCGGATTGGCGTGCGGGCTCGCTCAGTTCGGATGACCGGTACATTCTGAGCAAACTTAACCAGACGGTTACCGGCGTGACGGATGCACTCGCGGCATACCGCTTCAATGAGGCCGCGGAGAGCCTTTACGAATTCTTTTGGAGCGACTATTGCGATTGGTATATCGAATCGGTGAAGCCGTTGCTCCAGCGTGGCGAGGACGAGCATGCGAAACGCTCCCGCTCCATCCTGCTTCACTGCCTTGAGACATTCCTCAGGCTCCTATCGCCGCTCATGCCTTTTCTGAGCGAGGAGATATGGCAGATGCTTCCCACATCACCCGGAGAGGAGCGGGGGGAATCGGTGACAAAGGCTCCCTGGCCGGATAGTGATGGAGCACTCGTTGACCCTGCGCTTGTGGAGAAGGTGCAGCGCAAGTTCGAGATGATCAGGGCGGTGAGGAATCTCAGGAAGGAACACAATGTGCCACTCGGCGCGGAGGTTGCGGTGGCGGTGAAACCTGCAACCGCAGAGGAGGCTTCGATTCTGGAAGAGGGGAGGGAGGTATGTCTCAGGTTGATGAAGGCTCGGGAGATGCGCATCGACCCCCATTTCATTCCGGAGCGTGCGATGCCGACAGCGCCGATTTCTTCGGGAACGATCGTATACATGTATCTCGAGAAGAACGTTGACGTTGCCACTGAGGGGAAGCGGTTGCGCGGAGAGATAGAAGAGATTGACAGGGGGATCGAGGGCGCTGAGCGAGAACTCAATAACAGGGAATTTTTGAGAAAAGCCCCTGAGAAGGTGATTGAGATGCGGAAGCGGAAGAAGGAACAGCTCCTCGAACGTCGCGCCAAAGTCCAAAACTCGCTCGACCAGCTTCTGGGGAAATAGATTCGTGATGAATCCGGATTATTCCTCTTTAATGGACTAAAATATGAAACCGCGGATTTTGCGGATTAAGCGGATTACACACAGGAATCCGCATAATCCGCGGTGAAAACATTAATAGTTGATGAATAGATCAGGATGAAGCTAGTGTGGTGTCACGGAAATAGCTTTTCTTACTCATGTCATTGCGAGGAGCGAAGCGACGAAGCAATCTATTGGATGACAAGTAGTTGGGATTGCTTCGCTTTCGCTCGCAATGACAAAGACCTATGTGTTATTTCTGAAACGGCACACTAGGCATTTTACTTTATAGTCCGACCAAACCTGGGAAATAACCCGCAATGTTAGCTGCTGCACATGGTGCCCTATGCAAGAACCCGTCATCTTTCACAATCAAGGCCGGAAAATCTTCGGGATGCTCCATATTCCCAAGCCGCCCTGTAAGCCTCCCTTTCCGGCTCTCGTCATGCTCCACGGCTTCACCGGCAATAAGATTGAGTCGCACCAGCTCTTTGTCAAGGCGGCGCGGCGATTTGCGGCAGAGGGAATCCTGACGCTCCGCTTCGACTTCCGCGGCTGCGGCGAGAGCGAGGGGCTCTTCGAGGAACTCACCATCGAGGGGGAAACATCAGATGCCCTGAAGGCAATGGAGCTTGTCCGGAGCAGGAGAGACGTGCGGAAAGACCATGTTGCTCTTCTTGGATTCAGCCTCGGAGGAGCAATCGCGGCAGGCATTGCCGGCATGAAGGGGGCTGACGCGCGTTGCCTCGTCCTCTGGGCAGCCGTCGCCGACCCTCACCGCGCCTTCAGTGCGAAGGCCACGCCTGAAATTGCTGAGCAGTTCGGCAAGCGCTCCGTCCATGACTATCATGGCAACGCCATGAGCCAGAAATTTCTCGACGATCTTTTCAGATTCACGCCGCTCGAGAGCGTGCGCGCCTACCCGGGCCCCGCCCTTATCATGCACGGCGATGCGGATGCCAGCATATCGCCCGAGGACGCTCTCCTCTATGAGGAATCGCTTTCAGGACGGGGCCATGTCGAACTTCACATGATCCGCGGCGCGAACCACACCTTCTCCGGCCTCGCCTGGGAAAAGGAATTAATTGACCGGACTGCAGCCTTTCTGAAGCGCCATCTCTGCGTGATGTAAAATCAGTCCTTATGCATGGAGTAAAATGTTTCATCGGAATCACCGACGGAAATCTCCTCCAAAACCCTGGATCTAAAATGTTAAAAACTCAGCTATAACCTTCAGGAGTGGACATCATCTTTAGTTTAGATAAGAAACAATAAAGTATACGTTATGGATTTCAAGCCCGGTGCTAAGAAGAATGAACAGAAGATAGCTTATTAGAAAAGTATGAGACGTGAGCTTTGGAAGATTAATTTAGAGAAAGACCTAATATTTTAGTTCCCAAATGGTTGGAATCGAAGACAGGCAAGGAATGTTGAAAAGCAAAAGTAGAGATGGTTATAGGGTTCTGGAGTTAGGTGATGTGAGCGAGGATTTTGGTGTTTTGGGGTCGGCGTTGGCATAATAATTTTGCATAAAAAGTCTCCGATAAAGGGGGGAACGGATGTTCTTTATAATATTATACGGTTCTTTTGGAAGGCCGGTTTATATACAAGAGAAACAGCCAAAACAAAGGAGGGGGGGAAAATGAGAGCGACATTAGTGATAGCTGTAAGCGTGTTGTTTGTGGCGGGATTATGCGGCATAGTGGTTGCGGGGAGCCTTGATTCACCCGGCGCCCCTACAGCGGGAAGTCAAATGTACACGCTCCTGGACATCTATAACTATCTGAACTCAGGGACTGCAGCGCCCACACCTGGCCCTTTTCAGGAACCCGGCGCGGGTCCCGGCTCTACGATGAAGACGACGAGGCAGATCTACGATGACATCAAGGCCAAACTTGACCAGTGCAATGCGACGACCGCTTATGATGTTGCGTTGGGCAAGCCATTCTTCTGCACGGTAGCGGGAAGCTGGGGAATTCAGACGGGAAAAGTATGCATCAGTGGTACACCAACACCAACACCAACACCGACATTTACACCGATGGATCCGGCAGCGTGCGCGGCATTGGGCGGCTGGTTCGCCGCTCAAGGATCAGAAGTACCGGGAAATGGATGCTGGTTTTACTCCGCCAGCAAGGGATTGTCTTGTGATTCAGTTTGTACTGCAAAATCTCTGCGATGCGCTCACACCAACTGGAATGACGACACCAATGCCAGTGCCTGCAAGCACTTTGTCACCAATAGCCCCAGCTTATTTGAGACTAGTGCCAGTGGTGCCTATCCGATGGTAGAGCCAAATGGTTGGCCTGATTACCATGGGGCCGATCGCTGTTATCGGCGATCCGAGGGGTATCCTCAGAATTGTAGTGAGACCGTCGACGGTAACTATTATAAACGTCTCTGCGTCTGCGAACCGAACCCTTAGTTAAAAAAAAGGCACTGGGACATGAAGTTGCCCATGCGGTTGTTGGCGCCGATGAACGCGTACGCAGCAACGGCGGCCATCTCATTGATCCTGCTCAATGGGACTTCATAAAGTATAGTCGTCTGGCTCCAGTGCGATACACAGCCAAGGGCCCTAGAACCCTGTCCGAGTATAGGATGCTGGTGCGGCGCCTATAGAGTCTGAGCGGATCAAGGCGCGAGGCCGAAGGCGTATCCAAAGTGCTGTCTCGAGGCTGCAGCAACGTAAAAAAAACCAGGGTCAGACCTCATCTATTGACTGAGAATCTTATGATACGAAAAAATCAGGATCAGATCACATCTATTGACTGAGAATCTTATGATACGCAAGCCTCAGCGCCTCTATGGAGCAAGCTTTCACGAGGGAATTGAAGAATCTCTTCTTAAAGGCTAGATGGTTCGGTTCATTCTGGAACATGAAGTTGCCCCATGGGGTAGTTGGCTTCAATGAACGACTCCGCAGCAACGGCGCCATCTCATTGACCCGGCTCAGGCTAACTTCATAGAGCATAATCGTCTGCTTTCAATGTGATATGTAGCCAAGTGCGCTAATAGTCAAACAGATCCCCGGCAGAAAAGTTCTTGCCTGTAGCAAGATTCAACGCATTGAGTACTTTGGATTGTATATGCGGCGTCAATCGTCTGCCTTTGCAGGCGCGGGATACCATTTTGTGGGTAATCTGCTCTGTTGAGGCGGCGACCAGGTCATGCGGTTTCAGGCCATGTTCAGCCATAATCCGCGCAATCGGTTGCTCTCCAAGATTCCGCTCCATGGCAGCATTCATCAGATGCCCCGATTCCCTCAGTAAAACGGTTCCGGGCTCGCAGCAGGTTAAGCCAAATCTACTGGACGGGCTTCTCTACAGGCTTTTCGCTCTTCCAGATTGGAATACCCAATACATGGACCTTGTGCTTCTTCTCTTTCTTGCCGGTTTTGGTTTTATTGCTCACTACGGAGCATCCACACAGAGAACCGAGAAAAACGCATAGTAGTACCATTTCCGCTATCCTTCGCATGAGAGCCGCCCTTTCTTATAACGTTGAAATTTACCGCTTATCTTCCGTTCCCTCGGGTCTATTTTGTTATTTCCTCCCCACTCGGAATGGGGGAGGCGGGGAGGAGTAGAAGTGATTGTCCCCGAGTGCCAAACGCTGATTCACTTAAGTAAAAGAACAACGAGCCGATCCATTATTTGAGACTAGATATGGCAATGAGACAGACGATTTAATCTCTGAGATAAAACGGTAAAATCATCAGCCCCATTCCAACTATGATAACAAGGATCGTGTTGGATATGAAATAGGGATACGCGCAGAGCGCTACACCACAGATGAACGCAATAATACGTTGCTGCCTTCTGCCGTAGACAATATAGCCGGTGCCTATGGCGCCAAAGATAACCGCAAGAAAAATATTTGTCGTAGATTCCATTTTCGGCTCATGGTGGATTACTGTGCGCCCTGAAAGTGTCATTTCCCCCTCCCATCCGAAGGGGAGCCTGTGCTGTCGAAGACCCTGAGCTCAGTCGAAGGGACCCTGCCGAAGCAAGGGTCAGAATGGGGGTGTTGACTACAGCCAAAAGTGTAAAGTATAAAGTTTAATGTATGTGAATTTTTAACCTTACACCTTAAACCTGTAACCTGTAACCGTAGTGAACACCCCTCATCAGACCTCTCCCCGTCGGAGGGGAGAGGGTATATTCCAGGCCTCCTTTATCTCACATTATTCTTCGCTTACCAGAAGAAGAGAGTCGATATCTTTTTCGCCTACCGTATAGAGTGAATCAATGAAAGCAACAAAGAAACTTCCAGGTTTGTCACTGATTTGGATCGCGAGGTCCGCGCACAGTCCATAGAGGGCGAAGGCAGCGGTTGTGGCAAAGAGAATTTCCTCGCGCGCAACGGCGCAGAAAGCGGCGGTGACGGCGGACAATCCACATCCGACCCCTGTGACTTTGGTCATTACCGGCTGGCCGTTCGCGACACGCAATACCCGGGTGCCATCGGTGATGAGATCTTTTTCACCGGAGATTGAGACAATGCACCTCTTCTCACGGGCCATTTCTTTGGCGGCTTCCACAATTTGCGCGGAGAGCGCCAGGGAAGAATCAACTCCTTTGGTTTTTATTGAAGAGGCGGCAAGCGAGAAAATTTCAGAGGCGTTGCCTCTGAGAACAGCAATCGTGGTTTCGTCCATGATTCTTTTCACCGCCCTGGTCCGGAGCGAGGTGGCCCCCGCGCCAACCGGGTCGAGAATCACCGGCATCCCTTTTTGGTTTGCGGCTTTTGCGGCAACAAGCATCGATTCCATCCAGTCCTCCTGAATCGTGCCGATATTGAGGACAAGGGCGTTTGCAATGGCGGTCATCTCCGCGACTTCGTCAATGCTGTGCGCCATGACCGGGGAAGCTCCCAACGCCAAAAGTATATTGGCGGAGGAGTTCATTGCCACAAAATTGGTGATGTTATGAATCAGGGGAGAGGTCTTTCTTATCCTGCAAAGAAGTTCAAAGGTGTACGGTTTTATTTCCATAGCTTTCTGGAGTTATTATATCATGCTCATGGAATCCGTTCCTGAACAACGAGCATAAAATATTACCCCTGATTCCATTTGCTCTGACACTGATCTCACCTCTCCCGAACATGACAGTCTCAGGCGCAACGGGTAACACGGTCGAACTATTAAAGCATTTGCCATGCCTTGACCGCCTCAATCGGATGAATAAGCATAATGATGTTGAGAAGCAGGCTGTCTCTGATCCAGATCAGCAATACTAACTCCGTCATCACAAATAATACGAGCGTACCCCAGAATGCGAGTCGCCACGCCAGAAAAAATCCGATTGCGCTCATTAAGATGTCGCCTAACGAGTTTGCGATGGTGTCACCCGTATAGTCAAGTGCAATGGTCCCTGTCCGATATCGGAGGATGACGAAATCGGAGTTCTCGAACACCTCCCATATGGCCGCAAGGGCAACCGCGATCCAGAGACGTCGCGCGAAAGAAAGTCGCGGGTACACCCATGTCAGCAGGCCGCAATACAAAATACCGTGGAGTATGTGGGTCAGGGAGTATGGGTCGAACAGGTGCTGGGAGTTG
>JAPLCW010000054.1 GCA_026392015.1 Candidatus Auribacterota bacterium
CTCCAGATAGCCGTACAATGTATTTTTTCACTGACCTCCTCCAGATTTGTGTTTCTACCACCTTTACAGATAAGTTTTACACAAAATCCGGAGAAAGTCGAACTTATAACCCAATAATATTTTGTTGACATGACACTAGGTTCTCTTCCACTGTGCGTGAGTAAATAGCCCTTGCCCCTCCCCCTTCGAAGGGGAAGGATGAGGGTGGGGGTGCTGAAAGCAGTTTTTGGTTGCGAGTAACAGTTTTTAGCGACTGTGGTTCACCCCTTTCCTAACCTCGTAGTCTTTGGGGACACGCACATACTATCCCTGCCTTCTTGCCCAGATGATATAATTGTTCCGGTATGATTCTTTATTCTCTCAGCACAGTCGCGACCTGCATCGAGGAGGCTTCGTGAAAATATTCCGTCTGTTTCAGCGCGCCATAGTGTTCACGGTGATGCCCGTTGCCGCGGTTGCCGTCGCGTCCGCCATCGTCGCGGCAGGAAGCAGCGCAGAGGGCGCGGAGGTCCCCGAGACCTATTACTTTATCAGCGATCTCCATATCGGAGGCGACGGGATCCTCGACCGATGCTCCTTTGAGCCTGAGTTGATCATGTTTCTCCGCAGCATCACGGAAGGCCCGCATCCGGCGGAACTGATTATCCCAGGGGATGCGTTCGGTCTCTGGGAGACGACTCAGGTCAAGGGTGAGGCAAAGATGGAGCGGATCATAAAGAATCACCCGGACCTCTTCGCGCAGTTCCGCGAGACCGGCAAAAGTGTACGGATCACCCTCATCCCGGGGAATCATGACTATGAGCTTGCATGCGCGCCTGTGTATAAAGAGAAACTGGCTGAGTATAACATTCATCTCGAGGCCGTGCTGTACCTCACGCGCAACGTGGCGGGCCGTACGATATGGATCGAGCACGGCAACCAGCACGATGAGTTCAACAGCTTCCCCGATTTTGGGAATCCTTACGGGTTGCCGCCCGGCTATTTCGTCACGACCAGCACGGTCGCTGCTGCCGGACGGAGCGCAGAACGGGGGCGCAGCCTCTGGCTTAATGATCTCGCGTCTGTGTACCCGACCGAGGATATCCCCTCCTGGATATGGTCCAATTATTTCTACAAGGAGATGGGGCTAGTCCTGCGCTGGTTTCTCCTCCCGTTTTTGATATTGTTCACGGCCAGCGCCATCATTTTGCTTGGGCAGAAGCTGCAAGGGCTCGGCATTCTCCGTACGAAAATTTTTGACATCAAGATGGGCGCGCGTTTCGGGCTCGCCGGGCGTCTTGTCGACTGGATCATATGGATCAATGGCGTGGTCGTCTCCTTCCTGCTCATACTCGCGATCCCGCTGTTTTTCCTGGCAAGGGATATTCACTCGGCACTTCAGCGATACGGGGTGGACACCTCTCATCATTTGAAGGTAGACAAGGAGGAAGAATATATTGCGGCGGCGAACTCGATATTCGAAAAAGATCCCTCGGTGGCGCTCTACATCTACGGACACACCCACGTGCCTTCCCTGCGGAAAGTAGGCCCCCGCTACGTCATCAACACCGGCACCTGGATGAAAAGGCTTGAACGCACGCCGGCTCATTTTCGGCTGATGCCCGACGTGTACGTGCCTTCGTACCAGCTCAATTACTTCACTGTCTCGCAGCGGGGGCGTGGCATCCGCATGGAGTACCATGTCATTCCGAAACAGGTGCCTGACGAACTCACTCTGCTCCAGAAGCTGATGATTCTCGGGGGGCGCCATGAAGAGGCGTGGCGGATCCCCGCGGAAACGTTTATCGATTCGGGTGAGGCCGGGGGGGCATCCAATCGTTAATTTTGGCGCTCCCACCGAGACCACGCCCCGTATCTTCCTGTGTGAAAGGGATGAGAGGGCAGCACTATAGATACCCATGGGCAAGCCCGTGACATTTAGTACTCGGGGTCATAAGTTCGGCGACGTAGTGTGTTATTGTCACGCGTTCGTTACGGGCGCAATCAACCGTAATGCGTCATTGCGAGCCCCACGGAGTGGAGCGCGGCAATCTCAACTATAGTGGCCTTTAGGAGTGACAGAGTGCTTCGTCGCCTCCGGCTTCTCGCAATGACAAAATAGCCTACGTATGTCCTCTGCTATAAGTCTTCGTCCTTATAGCCGCATGTATTTAGTGAAGCGCCTTTCAGTCGATTAACAAAACAGCTCAGGCTTCGCTTGACCTGAGTGTCTTGGTGAGAGTTTCATCCTTACCCTTTCCCTCTCTCTTTGAGGGAGAGGGAAAGGGTTCGGGATCTTCCATTCATCCATCCCGCCACGGCGGGATGGAATTCCGCACCTTCGGGGAAGATTAAAATGTTTTTCAGGGCGGGACAGGGATGTGTTACCATCAAAAGGGATTGGGATCAGCAATGGGTTTGTATTTTATTGAGCGACACTCACTCGTGGAGCCCGTCTTCAAGAGCAATGGCAACGCGGCCAACAGGGAGGGTGATTGAGTAAGGTGTCCCCAAAATCAAGACGCACGCTGGTGAGTTGGAGCAGCGGCAAAGACAGCGCCTGGGCGCTTCAGGTTTTACGGCAGGACCCTGAGATCCAAATAGTAGGGCTTTACACGGTGGTCAATGCAACCTATCAGAGGGTAGCGATGCACGCCGTCAGGCTGCAACTGCTGCAGCTTCAAGCGGAATCGATCGGTCTCCCCTTGCGTGTGATTGGCATCCCGGATTCATGTTCGGATGAGCGGTATGCATCCGTCATGAGACTTTTTGTCGAAGAAGCAGTGTCTCAGGATATTCAATGTATGGCGTTCGGCGATCTGTTTCTGCAGGATATCCGCCGCTACCGGGAAGCGCATTTGAGCGGGTCCGGCATTGCGCCTCTCTTCCCGCTATGGGGGAGGGGGGTGCAGGATCTCGCGGACGAGATGCTCTCTTCGGGATTGAGAGCATTTATTACCTGTGTGGATCCGCGGAAACTGTCTCGGCATTATGCCGGCCGCGAATGGTCCGATGCGCTGCTTCGGGAATTACCCGCGACCGTCGATCGGTGCGGTGAGAATGGAGAATTTCATACCGTGGCGGTGGACGGTCCTATGTTCCGCTGGCCGATCAAGGTTCAGGTGCGCGACCCGGTCACGCGCGGGGGATTTATATTCGCCGACGTTGTGCCGGACACAACAAATGAAAAGGAGGGGATGGGATGGATATAGAAATATTCAGCCTGTGCGATGCAGCGACGGAATCGGTAGGAAAATTAAATATACTGGGTGCCTTTGACACTCTTTACTCTGCGAAATTGCCTTGCGTGCATCCGCAATGTTCAGTAGCGCTCCGGATAAGATACAGCAGGATAGAGCAGGGGAACCACCAGATAAGAATTAACTTTGTGAATGAGGATGGCAAAGCTGTTTTGCCGAGCCTTAACGGCGGCACCGACATCAAGTTCGGAGAGAATCAGCAATACGCGGTAAGCAATTTAATCCTCAACATCCATAATCTCAAGCTTGAAAAAGAGGGCCACTATTCGATAGATCTTGCCGTAGATGGAAAATCGGCGAAATCATTACCCTTATTCCTGAAGGTTCGACAGGGGTAGGGGCAGGATCCCACATAACCCCTGGGAATCGGCATAAGCCTCGGGCGGCAGGATAGTCAAGAAACTCCGACGATACGTGAAGGCATGTAATGAGCCAGTTATTGGGGGGGCAGCACACCTCCCACCCGTCCGGACGACTTGAGGCCCCTCCAAACTGAACCACTGCAAAAACACCGTAATGGATTAATCACAGGGAGGTGTGTGTTTCTCGGAGGATACAAGATACTAGAAAAATTTGTAATGGGTCAGTCTTGGGGGGTATCCCTTTCACTTGTTATCCCGGCACTTCGACTGCGCTCAGTGTAAACTCGAGCGGGGATCCACTATGAAACCTGGATTCCTGCTTTCGCAGGAATGACATATTAAGCAATGTACCCCCCATAACTGACCCCTTACAAAAATTTTAGTAAGGGGTCACCCCTCCCTGCCCTCCCCCTTCGGAGGGGTAGGGGTAGGGTGGGGGGGCACGCTACCGAAACTGACCCCTTGCAAATTTTGGTTGCTTTATATGGAAATTATGATATATATAGGCTGATGTTTGTGTAACGATCATACCTGAAACGCGGGGTCAGACAAAACATTCCCGAATATTGATGATAATTTTGCAGTCCTGATATAATCCGGAGTTTGGCAGCTTCCAGGAGCAGATGTTGGTATACTATAACACCGTTGTTCGTTGAACAGGCGTTCAAAAGAGGAGGGATAGCATATGAGAACTTTGATCTTAACCTTCATGGGTATCGCAATCGTCATTGCATGTTCCAGTGCGGGGATGTCTAATGAGGCACAGACTACCGCGGTACTACAGGATCAGATAGACAAGGCGCTTCTTGGCGATGTCATCCCTGTGCCGGAGGGAACGTATCAGGGGAAACTGGTGCTGAAGAATGGAATCGCTCTGGTAGGGGCCGAGGGCGGTGGAACGATAATAGACGGGAGCGGTCTGGACTCAACCATTGTCGGTTCACCGGATACGGTTCTCTCCAACCTTACCATCGTCGGCGGGAAAGCGGGTGTGGATACGAGGGGCTCGTTTATGGGGATATTTGATTGCAGATTCAAGAATAGCAAGCCTATGGCGATCCACGTGCCCGGCGGGAGTGCGGTGATAGTCAATAATCTGATTATCGGCGGTTCGATAAGCTGCAATTCTTCCAACCCGATGATTATCTCCAACACGCTGGCCCCCGGCGGAGTAGATGGAATATGGACCTGGTATGCCCCCGGCCCCACGGCAGTGAATAATCTTATCACCGGTGCCTCATGGGCGGTGGGGGCCGGCGCGGGATCGACGCCGAAATTGGAGAATAACGCGTACTGGGCCAATAAAAAGGACGTCGAGGGATGCGCGCCTGACGCACACCCCCTATGCACAGATCCGATTTTTATCGATACGGTGGACTATCGGCTTGATCCGTCATCGCCTTTGATAGGGACAGGGATTACGGTCGCGGGAATCTGGGAGGACGTGAAGCCGGATATGGGAAGGAATGCCGGAAAGAGATTTTCCGTGGAGGAGTGCCGCACCATCATGAACAATGCAGTGGCGGCGGTTGAGGCAAACGGCCCCTCCCTCACCTATACGCTTGGCGAAACACTGGGGGAATTCCTGGTTACCGTGAATTATCCGCGCAAAAACTTCTCGATACGGTCCTCGACGCCCGAGACAGAAGTTACCAATGTTGAAGCATTTGACAAAAAGGGAGAGGAATCGCTCATCGCGGAGCTCGTCAAGGAACTGTTCCCGCGAGTCAGTGTGAAAGGCGGAGAGTCTACGCCGGCCCCCACGCCAACCCCTGAAGTAGTGGCCAGCCCCGGGCCGGAAGAAGCGAATTCCGTAAATAATACAGATACGGAGAAGGATTCGAAAGAATCAGACAATCGCTACACACTGAGGAATATATATAAGAATGCCGGATCATACTATGAGGGTGACAACGGATTGAGGGTCTTCAAGCGCAAGACGAACATTCATAAGGTCACCATTGAGATTCCCGATGGCTACAAACCGAAGTATGCGCTCCGTGATGGTGTCCCCATCGAAGGGGAACTCTCTGCTCCTATCGAGATCCGAGTGCCCGGTATCAAGGAGATAGAGATAGGGATGGAAAAGATCCAGGAGCCATCTCAGGAGCCGGGTGTCACGGCGGAAACATCAGCCACAGTGGAGAAATCAGTTGCCACGGTGGAGAAATAGAGCGGTTGGTTCAGTAAAAGACACCCGTGGAAAGATAGTGTAGACTGTTCTTGACGGGCATTCCCTGGGGTGTTCCCCGATCTTTCCGCCTCAGAATTGCATGCGAGGATTGCACTTTTGCCTTTCGAAGGCGCACTCATGGCATGCGATTTAGGCGATTGAGCTTACCATAAGCTATTTTTGTTTGCCCGCGTATCATAAAATCTTTGTCCGTCCCGCACATTATCCTTTTTCCCGATACACGGAGAAGCATTATCTCATTCCGTACCCGTGTATTCCATGCTCCGTTGGGGCATGCAGTATATTCTCCAAAATGTTGAGCACTAACCTGGATTATTCATTGGAAGCATAAAAGAGCAATTTTAATGGATTAAAGTATGAAACCGCGGATTTTGCGGATTGGGCGGATTACAAACAAGAATCCGCGTAATCAGCGTAATCCGCAGTTAAAACATTAAAAGTTGATGAATAGATCAGACTAAATTCATTACTGGTAATTATCAGACAGATACAAAATTTAACCTCTGTACTACTTCAAGTTTGTGAAAAGAAGAGATCATATATTTCACCGCGGAGACGCGGAGGGCGCAGAGATGATAGATCATGAAGAGAGCCAGGCTATTATGAATTATTCTTTGCGATCGCTCTTTGCGTGCTCTACGCCTCTGCGGTGAGCTATTAATCTTTTGGAAAGAACGGGCAAAGTCCTGGTTGGGGTATGAGATTGATTTCCGCGATAGGAATTGGGATAATAGTTTCGTGAAGTTCAGCAGGCACTCCGTTAACTCCACGATTGTTATACAGTAGCTGTTTGTGTCTATTGGTATTTTCGGGGTGAGCCCACCTTTTTGGCTAAGAAGGCGATTTCTTAGAGAGAGAGAGAAGATTGGTAACTGCTCAGGAGCCAGAATTCAGGAGTCAGGAGCCAGGAGTTGGAATGAGGACGCCCGCGGCGACATGTGAGGACTTGGGCTGCGGCGATGTTTGCGAGTTA
>JAPLCW010000212.1 GCA_026392015.1 Candidatus Auribacterota bacterium
CATGATATGCTTTTGCATAGCCAGTCCCCCCTTTAGGTTAGTGGTTAAAAAGTACGATATTCAAACCTGTAATTTTATACCACTAAATCCTATTGCGGGGTGCTGGCTTTTCAATGTCTACATGGTAACTTCGGGGACAATGGAATTTACTCCGGCTTAAAGAGCAAGGATCTTCTTATACGAAGATCAGGAGTTATCTCCGCAGGTGGGAAAGCGCACAGCGCCCGCCCACCTGCGGATGATCAAATTATCATAGAGTCGAAAGCAGCCTTACCGGTAACAAATGCAAAGGCGCCTGTCCGAAGACTGCTGGGCCTGTACAGCGCATTGGGTTGTCCCGCCCCTCCTCAAGACGTAGGGAGCCGCCCCTCCACAAGCGTAGGCATCACGTACCATAGGCGTACCATTACCTCCATCTACGCTAGCATTAGAGTGACAATACGATGTCGGTTCCAAAGCCATTCCCACGATGCAACCCGTATCATTGTAATTCGCTGGGTCGCAACTCAGACCCAAAGAACCGCAAAAAGAATTGCATGAAGTTCTGCAAGTCGCCAACGTCCAGCAGCCGCTCAGCCCTGAGCCGTCATTCTTCGCCGACCACATGCCGCCCTTTTCCGCGCATGCGGCCGCGTCCCATGGTACTTGTGTTGGGGTTATGGTTGGGGTTATGGTTGGGGTTGAGGTTGGGGTTGCGGTTGGCGGTACAACCAATGTCCCTGTCTGCACTCCCCAGCTTCCCGACTGCGTGCAAAAAAATTTATATCCAGACTTCACTTCAGCTGCAGTCGTCACATTGCACTGATTAAACAAAGCATCCATATCATCACCGATCTGCTTTGTCGTCTTCATCGTGCCGGCGGTGGGGCCTGTCATGGGCTCCTGGAAACTGGTCTGAACCGTGAGCGCTGTGCCGCTTGTCAGGTAGTCATACAGATTCTGGAGCGTGTACATGCCGCTCCCCGCCGAGGGAGCCCCCGGGGAGTCAAGACTTCCGGCAATAGTTGTATAAGACATGCATACCACGAACATCAAACTCAGAGCTACTGTGATTAACTTTTTCATTTTGGCACCAATCCTTTCTTGATTCATTTTGAAATTGATAAAGGCGCGATTGCCACGTCCCGCTCAGCGGGACTGCAGTACTCGCAATGCAAAAGGATCAGATACCTACCGGCGGGGCGCGAATGGGAGAAAGTTTGGCGAGACTGCTTATATGAACCGGTGTATCGTAACACCGTATATGCGCACAAGAATCATCTCTTCCAAGCCGGAGAGAACATATTGAATCTGCATCCTCATCATATCTTTCATGATTATTTTTCAGGCATGTTACGGGAATATTCTCACTGCATATTTCAGAATCAGCCGGGCCGCGGGCGAATCTAGCTCCCAATTCCGGCCCTATCTCTTTCCATGGACCCGAATCGGCCTTTGCAAGATACTGCACGGTTCTGCCGGGTCCGAAATGCATCCATCCTACGTTCTCTCCCCACGCATACCCGTAAAATTGGCCGGTCTCATCAAGATACACCTGCGAATGACTGGTGCGGAAGCTGATCCATCCCGTGACTTCGGACCAGGCAAAGCCTGAGAGCTTTCCCAGGATGCCCCTCACCGAGACATATCCACCCACAGTTTTCGAGCCAGATCCATCCCGCCAATATGTTTGAGCCAATCGTCAAATCAGTGCGTGTCGTCCTGAGATTAACCCACCCTATGCTCTCCCCCCAGATCAGATTCTGGCCTTCGATAATCCTACCGATCTGCGGTATGGCGTTGCTTGATTGACGAAGGCCGGAATTCCTATTTAACTCAGGGAAAAATGGATAGTTGCCGCACTGAGGAAAGGGAGAATGTACAGGTACGGCATCGGCAAGGGAAGACGCGAAGAAGGCTACGGCAATGATAATGAAGGTCTTCATTTTGCCAGTAGCG
>JAPLCW010000206.1 GCA_026392015.1 Candidatus Auribacterota bacterium
CTTATACTTCTCCTCCGGACTAAACTTCCTCTTTTCCATCTCTCCGCCTCCTTTCTATGGTAAAATCTTACCATCCATGGAGGCGAGATTCATACAAATCTAAGAACCCGAAAAAGTCCAATTTAGTCTAAACCATTACAATTGAATCTGTATCCTCCTCATATCTCTTATGATTGCTCTTCAGGGCTGAGACGGGAAAAGAACCGCTGCTCATTTCAGAATCGTCCGAGCTGCCGGATAACTTGTCTTCTCCCACAGGCCCAATCTTTTTCCATAGACCCGGATCGGCCTTGGCAAGATACTGCACAGTCCTCCCAGGCCCGAAATGCATCCACCCTACGTTCTCTCCCCACGCATAGCCGTAAAATTGACCGTTCTCATTCAGATATACCCGCGAATGACTGGTGCAGAAGTTAATCCACCCCGTGACTTCCGACCAGGCAAAGCCCGTCAGATTACCATAGCCGTCATTATTGACTCCCCAGTCATAATTACCCCTGTTGGAATAGCGCCCCCCATCCAGAGGAAACCCGTTGCCAAGGCAGACCCACCCGCAGTTCTCAAGCCAGATCCATCCGGCCAATATGTTCGAGCCGATCCTTAAGTCAGCGTACTTCGCTCCGAGATTAACCCACCCTATACTCTCTCCCCAGACCACATTTCGGCCTTCGATAATTCCGCCGACTTTTGGCACATCTCTGCTAGCCTTCGTTGCACTGCTGTGTGTATCGAGGCCGGGGATGTAAGCGGGATCTCCATGGCAGGAGTAAAGCGCTTTTGTAGACATGGCGCTGACAAAGGAAGGTACAAAAAGCAATATTGCTATTTCTAAGGCAGATATTATTTTGCCCATTTTTGTCATCAAATCCAGCCAGATTGTATTACCAAGTAACCTAGACGCTGTAATCAACTCTTTAGTCTCACGCATGATAGAAAACGAATATTCTCGCAACTCTTGACAGAATATTCGTGTCGCACCATCTTGGCTATTCGTTAGTTACATACAACGTCTAGCCTGGATTATTCATTAGAAGCATAAAAGAGCAATTTAAATGGATCAAAGTAAGCAACCGCGGATTTCGCGGATTGGGCGGATTACAAACAAGAATCCGCGTAATCAGCGTAATCAGCGGTGAAGACATTAAAAGTTGATGAATAGATCAGGCTAGGCGCCTGATTGGCAGCAATAAGTGGTGGTTTCGCTAGAGATACACGAACCCGAGCCTGCTGTGTTATTTACTGTCGGGAAAAGTCCGCATTTCTGAGAGCCGTAAGTCGTACTACATCCCTGACCGGAGCATGATCCGCTCATCGTCCCGGCACCGTCGCATCGATTACAAGTTGCCGATGCTCCGCCCCCCAAACATGTGCACAGACTGGTGGTGCACGTTCTTTCCATACGTTTGTTAGGATAGTTATCAGGACATGTTTGATCGCCTGCTCTCCAGATGCAGTTCCCGCTCCAATTAACCGGTATCGACGGATACGAAGTTAATGTCCCCGTCCGCACTCCCCAGCTCCCCGCCATTGTGGAAAAATATTTCTTCCCTAATTTCACTTCAGCAACGGTCACATCACACAGATCCGACTTTGCCAGGAAGTCGTCGTAGATCTGCTTGGTGGTCATCATCGTAGCGCCGGGTGCTGTGTTCGGTTCCTGAAAACCAGGGACAGGTGTTGCCTTGATCCCCGAATTCAAGTAGTCATAGAGTTGCGAGAGCGAGTACATCTCGCTCCCCGCCGAAGGATCACCAGGGGAATCAAGGCTCCCCGCAATAGCCATACCGGCCATGCCTACAGCAAACATCAGGCCTAACACCACTGTCATCAACATTTTCATCTTTGCCCCTTCCTTTCGTTGTGCGCATCTGGCCTATTTTGCATTAATGTCCAAATCGGCAGTGATTATGCTATTTCTTATTCTCAATTTGGACGCGAGTGCCCTTTATATAAACTCATGATTATCGGCCCTCTGGATGGTTGGGCACCCCTGAGGCAAGGCGGAATGGAACTACTCCATTACGCCACCTCTTTTCCGAGCACACAGATATTCGCTTTAAGTATTCAGTTCTGCGCGTATTTTTATTGCAGACAAATATATTCTCCTGAGAAGATCCGGAGCTATATTCGCCGATAGCAGTGAGCGCTGAGGACACATCCACTCTCTTTCTTCAACGACGAAACAAGAGTTACTGACGGATCAGCATTGATTTAGGAGAGTCGCACGCCATTGGCGGTGCATATTACAATGGTTCATCGCGCCCAGAGAGTGCCCGACCCATTCCACCCGTCATTTGTCCTGCAACCGCCAGGGGACTGTGGCTGTGCATACAAGACCTTGTCATTGCACGCGTCCGCACTATTAATTCCCAGGCAATCGGCCCATGGATTCGTCGTACACCAGTTTGAGGCACCGTACGTGTCCACACTCTTCCTGTGGCAGCCATCGGCGGCACATGTTGCGCAGAAAGACGACGGCTCATTGGCAAAATAGTCCGTTTTATCTCTGCATGTAAATCTTATAAGCTCCGTCGTCAAAGACGAGATCACAGCGTCGGCTAACTTCGCGCTAGATACCTGATTGGGGTCTGACAGTGTACTGACTGCCCCGGTTGTTTGATGGGAATTATCACTTCCTGATATCCGAACTACTAACGTCCATCCGCCGTCATCAGTGGTCATGTCGCAATAGGCAGCAAAGGGGGCATTCCCGCCCGGACCATCGGGGTCAATTGTGTATGTGCCATCGCTTGCGGAAGGGATGGCCGTCTTAATGGCCTTACAGGATACGTAAATCGGGGTTGGCGTTTGCGTGATTGTTGGTGTTGGCGTGAGTGTTGGTGTTGGAGTTAGTGTCGGTATTTGTAATGGTTTAGACTAAATTGGACTTTTTCGGGTTCTTAGATTTGTATGAATCTCGCCTCCATGGATGGTAAGATTTTACCATAGAAAGGAGGCGGAGAGATGGAAAAGAGGAAGTTTAGTCCGGAGGAGAAGTAGAAGATTCTGGAAGAGGTGCATGCGCCTGCTGCAAGCATTGCAGAGGTATGCCGTCGGCATCAGATGGCACCGAGTTTGGTGTACTCCTGGGAGAGGCAGGCAAAGCAGGGAGCCATAGAGGCTTTGAAGGGGAAAGGGAAC
>JAPLCW010000043.1 GCA_026392015.1 Candidatus Auribacterota bacterium
TAACTCGCAAACATCGCCGCAGCCCAAGTCCTCACATGTCGCCGCGGGCGTCCTCATTCCAACTCCTGGCTCCTGACTCCTGAATTCTGGCTCCTGAGCAGTTACCAATCTTCTCTCTCTCTCTAAGAAATCGCCTTCTTACCCAAAGAGTTGGGCTCACCCCGAAAATACCAATAGACACAAACAGCTACTGTATAACAATCGTGGAGTTAACGGAGTGCCTGCTGAACTTCACGAACCTATTATCCCAATTCCTATCGCGGAAATCAATCTCATACCCCAACCAGGACTTTGCCCATTCTTTCCAAAAGATTAATCGCTCACCGCAGAGGCGCAGAGCACGCAAAGAGCGATCGCAAAGAATAATTCATAATAGCCTGGCTCTCTTCATGATCTATCATCTCTGCGCCCTCCGCGTCTCCGCGGTGAAATATATGATCTCTTCTTTTCGCAAACTTGAAGTAGTACAGAGCATAAGAATTATAACTCTCACTCAAAGAATGGACTCCTGCGGGAGTTTACCTTTGCGGAAACAAGGGGGGGAAAATGACAACTTTATGGAGTCATGGACAAAAGAAACTGACCATCCCAAAACTGGAGATAGTCCCGAAACTATGTCCGTTGTGGGCTCAGCCTCTTTTTAGTAAGATTCGCAGGAGATCAACGCACTAGTGTGGTGTCTCGGGAATAGCGTGTCTTACTCATGTCATTGCGAGGAGCGAAGCGACGAAGCAATCTATCGGATGACAATGAGTTGGGATTGCTTCGCTTTCGCTCGCAATGACGGATAGAGTAAAGGAACTTCTGATACAGCACACTAGATAATTCCCGGAAAGAAGTGAATCCATGGACATGAAGCCTGATCTGGTCTACTCTGTTCTCTGCGATGAGGTGCGGCAGGAGATTAACGGGAAGTTTATATTCATCGGCGTCTTCCAGAATCTGTGGGCGCAACAGTTCCCGGCGGTGCATCACAGGATGTGTATCGCCAACTCATGGTATAACGGGATAGGCGAATTCGAGGTCCGATCGCTGATTATCGCCCCCGACAAGAAGACGAAGGTGATCGAGAGCGTTCCCGTGAAAATCAGGCTCACCGAGGAGAATCGCGGCTCCATCGTGGTCAACTTCTTCCAGAACATCCGTTTCCCCGAACCGGGCCTCTACTGGGTGGAGATCACGCTGAACGACATGCTGGTCACGCGCTATCCAT
Organism: Candidatus Auribacterota bacterium; assembly: GCA_026392015.1. GTDB lineage: Bacteria > Auribacterota > Tritonobacteria > UBA1439 > UBA1439 > JAPLCW01. Next base: position 1,214 of record JAPLCW010000043.1, read on the forward strand.
TCCGCGTGGACAAGCCCCGTCAGATGCCGCCGCCGCCGAAACCCGAAGTGTGAACAGGGAGAGGGGATAGATGTGGTATCTCTTCGTCGCTGCGATTGTTTCCGCTGCGCCATTTCATGATATTCTCACGACCGACAACATGGATCCGTCCGCGAGGGAAGCGGCGCGCGAGGTCCTCGCCTGCGCGGTCCTGTCGAGGGACATACCTGTCAGGGAATATGCCGGAAGCGCGGATCTCATGGATACGCTCTTCGATCATCCCGTACTCACGGCCGATATTGTCCGTGGCATGGGGCTCGGTGATTTTCATGTAGCCGAGAACGGGGCTCGCTCCTACCGGGTGCGCGAGGGACGAAGTATCGAGGCGGATTTTAGCGAGATATATCGCGTGCGCGGGGTGCGGTTGTACCGGATCAGCGGCCAGTACTACGGCTCATTCTTTGTCCATCTCTCCGGCAAAGCACTTCTCTGCGCCCGCTACCAGGATATGCGGGATGAACGTGTGCGAGTTGAAGTTCATGCATCCCTCTGCGTTGACAACCGGTTCTACGGCTTCCTCGTCTATTTGTTCCCGGGTCTATTCAAGAGACTTGTGGACGGCCAGTTCTCCGGGTATATGGATATTGCGGGAAGGTTGAGTGAAGCGCTTGCCGCCGACCCCGAACGGGTTTATAATCGTCTCCTCGATCAGGGAGTGATGGATGCGCGTGAGCGCGAGCAATTCACAGAGCTTTTTATCATGAGCAGGCGAAGGGCGCGATGAAAGAGATGGAGCTCTCAGACGACCGCTGGTGTTTCGCGTGCGGTGAGAAGAACCCGGGGGGGCTCAAACTCCGTTTCATTCTCGATGAGGAGAAGGCGCTCCACACCTCCTTCACCTTCCTGAAGGAGCACCAGGGGTATACGGACATCGTGCATGGAGGATTCATCGGCCTCATCCTCGATGAGATCATGCTCAACCTCGCCTGGAGGTTCAACGTACACGCGGTGACTGCGGAACTGGAACTCAGGTTTAAGAAGGCGGTACGTGTGGGAGAGACCGTGCAGTTCAACGGTTGGCTCGGCGAACGGAAAGGCCGCCTGCTCCATGCGGAGGCGGATGCGCGGGACTCCGCCGGTGAAGTTATCGCCACCGCAAAGGCAAAATGCATTGTGGTCAGTTAGAGAAGAAGGATGAGAATAAACCACGGAGGAACACGGATGAACACGGATTTCGACGTTCATGAGCAGTACAGTGGGGGGCAGTCTTATGGTGGAGATATTTTGAATTAACATGGATTATTCATCAGAATCACAAAAGAGCAATTATAATGGATCAAAGTGGGAAACCGCGGATTTCGCGGATTGGGCGGATTTAAGAAAATATATAACCGCGGAATGTGTGGACTAAAAAGGAAAAATCCGCATAATCGGCCTAATCCGCGGTTAAAGAAAATTCGGAGTACCAGTATGTTATGAAAATCGCACTCGCGCAGATCAATCCCACTGTCGGTGACCTGCAGGGAAATTCAAGGAAGATCCTCGATTTCGCAGGGAGGGCTGAGCGGGGAGGGGCCGACCTTTGTCTTTTTCCCGAGATGGCGATCTGCGGTTATCCCGCGCGCGACCTGCTCCTCAATAGTGACTTTATCGACGATAATCTGAAGGCGCTGGACAGACTCGCGCAGAGAACGGGGAGGATGCCCCTCATCGTGGGTTTCGCGGCGCGGAGCAACTCCAGAACGGGAAGGGGGCTCTTCAACGCCGGGGCCGTGCTGCGGAACGGCAGGGTCATTCAGGTTTTTCGTAAGATGCTTCTCCCCACCTATGATGTGTTCGATGAAGACAGGTACTTTGACCCCGCCGATCAGGTCTCGATCGCACGTATCGGCGGTAAGAGAGTGGGCCTCAGCATTTGCGAGGATATTTGGAATGACCCCGGCCTCTGGAAGCAGCGCTTCTACACCGTCGACCCGGTGGAGATGCTCGCGAAAAAGGGCTGCGAGATTCTCATCACAATCTCCGCCTCGCCGTTCGTCATCGGGAGAAGGGAGCTCCGCCACTGCATATTGAAAAACATAGCCTCCAAATACGGGATGGCGGTCTGCTACGTCAACCAGGTCGGAGGCAACGACCAGCTCGTCTTTGATGGATGCAGCATTGCGCTGGATGCGCGGGGCGAAGTGATCGCCCAGGCGAGGGCGTTCGAGGAGGATCTGGTCTTTTCGGAGAGCCACACACCACATCATCCCGCCCAGTGGATCGAGGAGCAGGCCGACGAGTCGGTGCACGATGCCCTCGTTCTCGGCGTGAGGGACTACGCGAGGAAGTGCGGCTTCAAGTCCGCGGTCATCGGCCTGAGCGGCGGTATCGACTCGTCCGTCACTGCGTGCATCGCGGTGAAGGCGCTCGGGAAGAGAAATGTCCACGGCGTCGCCATGCCCTCGATCTACTCTTCGAAGGAAAGCCTTAAGGACGCGCAGGATCTCGCACGGAATCTCGGCATCGACTTTACCGTTATCCCCATCAACAGGCTCTACCGTTCCTATCTCGCGACGCTCACGCCTCGCTTCCGCGGCCGCAGGGCGGACGAGACGGAGGAGAATATCCAGGCACGCATCCGAGGCAATATTCTCATGGCGCTCTCGAATAAGTTCGGATGGCTCGTTCTCTCTACGGGAAATAAATCCGAGCTCGCGGTAGGCTATTGCACTCTCTACGGTGATATGTCGGGAGGCCTCGCGGCGCTTTCGGATGTTCCGAAGACTCTCGTGTATGCGCTCGCCCATTACATCAACCAGCACGGCGAACTGATCCCCCTGCGCTGTATTACCAAAGCCCCCTCCGCGGAACTCAGACCGGGCCAGAAAGACGAGGACAGCCTCCCCCCATATGATGTTCTCGACGCGGTTCTTGTCCGCTATATCGAGAAACGCGAGAAACCTGAAGATATCATCGCTGCAGGATACAATGCGAAACTCGTCAGGGAAATTCTGCGACGAGTGGAGCGGAATGAGTACAAGAGGGAGCAGGCTCCTCCGGGGCTGAAGATTACCACGAAGGCGTTCGGGATGGGGCGCCGGATGCCGCTCGCGCAAAAATATTACTGATCGTTGTCCGCCATCTGCCGATATTCCGCGATTATCCTCATCCCCCTGGCGTTCTCCCTGGACGCATTTGAAGAGACTCTTACGCGTGCAAGAGTGAAAGAGATTACAGGACTTCCCCTTTTTTAAAAAGATTAATAGCTTACCGCAGAGGCGCAGAGCACGCAAAGAGCGATCGCAAAGAATAATTCATAATAGCCCGGCTCTTTGCATGATCTATCATCTCTGCGTCCTCCGCGTCTCCGCGGTGAAATGTATAATCTTTTCTTTTCCCAAGCTTGAAGTAATCCAGATGCGGAATCTTATACCTGTCTGGTAATTAGTACCTGAATTTTGCATGCTTTTGGTGACATGCGTCAAAATCCCAATCACAACCTTTTGTTTCGCAGTATATTACAACGTGCCCTCGTGCAAAATATTTTTTGCACGGAAGTAACCAGTTGGGTTACATTATCATCACAGTGCGATTGCCGTCACAACCAGTCTTTATCGGCAAAA
>JAPLCW010000027.1 GCA_026392015.1 Candidatus Auribacterota bacterium
CCTCCTGTGATATGTTGTTATGATTTGTCCAAAATCATCATATCACGGTGAGGGCCATGTTTTCACTTGTCCTTATTCACTACTCCCTCTATGTACATCAGTTAGGACTATTTACTTATAAAAACTGGGGATAGTCCCGTACCTCATTCCTGGGTAATGGGTCAGTTTCACAGAGGTATATAAACCACAGATGTACACGGATTCTCTCCGGTAGTTCAATTGTGGGAGGGGCATCTTGCCCCGATTATCGCGGTTGGAAGCCGCTCCCACATTGTTTATCCGTGGTTATAATAAGAATCTGCATGTCTTGACAAAGTCAGCAGCCCCCGGCGTAACTGACCCATTTCCTTTTTGGCTCTTGATCGAGTCTTTGCGATTTGAGAATAATATTTACATAACCCTCATATTCCGAATATGTAGCAGACCGAGGCAGATGATGATAGTGCCCGCTTCGCCATACACCGGATTCTGTCCTATTCGTGTATTGCAGGGTGGCCATCCAACCGCGATCGTTCATGAGAGAAAAAGTAAATATCGGCTTATTAGCGCTGGACACTGACTTCACGTTTATTAAAATATAGACATGCGGACAATGGTGAGGGGCCTTGCCGATTATCTCTCTCCTTTTGTCCATTACACCTTAAAGAGCGTATCACGGCGAGTATAAACTTACACTCTTTGTTGCATACGCAAAATATATGGTCTGCAACCGGTAAAACGCAGAGGGGACTCAGAATGGCAGTGGAGATAGATTTCGGAATCGCCTGGGAGTGGGAGCATGATGAAGACTTCATCACCCTCCTCGCCCGGAAGTGCGCGGACCGCCGCATCAATACCAGCATCATCACTCACGGCAATTGCAAAGAGATAACACAGAGGGTTCTGGCCGACGAGCTCACTTACACGGTTTTTTTTGACAGGGCTTCCGACACCAATCCCGATTTCCTCCCGCTCGCCGACGGCATCACCCACGACCAAACCCTCTTCATCAACCATCCCGCCGATGTGAAGAAGGCGATCAACAAAGCGGCCATGCATATCGAATTCCTGAATAACGGGATCCATGTTCCCTATACAATCATTCTCCCCGTCTATGAAAAGGACCCCACCGAGCAGATACTGAAGCTCGATGCGGTGGGAGTCCCTTTCATCGTCAAGCCCGCGCATGGGGGCGGGGGGGTCGGCGTGCTCCTTGGGGCACGAACGCTCGCGGAGGTCATGATGGCCAGGAAGGATTTCCTGGACGACCAGATTCTTATCCAGGAGAATATCATCCCCCGCATACTCGAGGGGAAAAAGGCGTGGTTCCGTGTCTACTATATCGGGGGGGCGGTCACCATGTGCTGGTGGGATCCCTTCATCCACGTCTACGAGAAGCTCTCACCGGAAGAGATATCGAAGTGGAGACTACAGGAGATGGAGCGGGTGGTGCGCCTCATCCACGATATTTCAAAGCTGAACTTCTTCTCCACCGAAATAGCGCTCACGGAATCGATGAAATTCGTTTCGGTTGACTATGTAAACGACCAGTGCGATATGCGCCTGAAATCGAAGGCCGAGGACGCCGTCCCTGATGATATCGTAAATTTTGTCTGCGAATCACTCGCAGACTTCGTGGAGCGCACTGTAGCAGCCCGGCGCCCCTCGCTTCCCCTTCCGCCCTCAGAGGCTCCCTCTATTACGGCTTGAGAGCATGCTGCACAACAACTACTCCGACAAGAGCACAGCGCGGCCTGCTGGCCGCAACTAAACTTATCTGTGTGTATCGATGTTATACCTGTGTTTATCTGTGATGCGCATTGAAGCTTTAACGAGTACCACAGATTCATGTCAACACCACTTTGAAATGTATCTTATTCCATCGGTTTGAAAGTTCCCTTTTCTTCGTCTTCTTCTTGTTTATTCAAGTCACCGGAGGGACATCTTGGGCCGAAAGCGATCATAGTGCATTCATAAAGACATGTAGAATGAACTTTCACGCCGGTGGTCACAATTCACACAGATCACTGCGGATGAACACAGATAATGCACTCCACTGCGAAACAAAGAGTTATATATTTAGCCTGATCTATTCACCAACTCAAAACTGACATAACTGCCCAATAACACAAAAGACTGCACGCTTTTAACCACTGAAGACGCTGGGGTCACTGAACGGTTCACACAACTATCTCATTGATATCTTGATCGCTATTCGGGACGCAGATGAACGCAGAACACGCAGATACGAAAACAGTTTGCGGTGAAAACTTCAGAGATTCAATCTGCTTCTTTTGCTAATCTGCGTTCATGACGTAAAATCTTACCCCAAAAAACATTTTAATGTGAGTAGTACAGAAAGCGTGTCCGTAACGGCGGGAAATATTATCCTCTCGCGGCACGAATGTTTCTCTACGGCGGGCCGGAGGAAGCCGGTCTTCCCATCCCCCGGAGTATCACTCTGTCATCCCATATTTCTTCAGCTTGTACCAGAGATTCCTCTCGCTGATCCCCAGTATCTTCGCCGCGCGCGCCTTCACCCCGTGAGACTCGCGGAGGGACTTCATGATCATCTCCCTCTCGAGCGTCGCTATCGCCCCATCGAGATCGATGTGAAGCTTCTCGCGTTCCGACACGGCGGGGGGGACAACCTCGGGAGCGCCCTGCATGATCTCCGCGGGAAGGTCCTCCATCCCGATGCGGCCCGTGCTGTTGAGCGCCACCGCCCTCTCAACGATATTCTCCATCTCGCGCACGTTGCCCGGCCACCGATAGATGCTGAGCGCGGCAACCACATCCTCCGCGGGAGGCGCAACCTCCTTGCCCCATTCCCGCGAGTACTTCCTCGTAAAATACTCCACGAGGAGAGGGATATCCTCCTGCCGCTCCCGGAGCGGAGGCACCGCGATGGAAACAACATTGAGGCGATAATAGAGATCTTCGCGGAAGGCCCCTGCCTTGATCATCTGCCGAAGATTCTTGTTTGTCGCGGCGATGACGCGCACGTTTGCGCCGATCGTCTCCGCGCTCCCCAGCTTCTCGAATTCTTTCTCCTGGAGCACTCTGAGGATCTTCGCCTGGAGGACCGGCTCCATATCCCCGATTTCGTCGAAGAAGATGCTGCCGCCTTCCGCTTTCTCAAATCGTCCGATCCTCTCGGCCTCGGCCCCGGTGAATGCCCCCTTCACATGGCCGAACAGCTCGCTCTCGAGGAGCGCGGTGGGGATGGCGGCGCAATTGACCGCTACAAAAAGCCTGTCGCGGCGCGGGCTCTTATCATGGATGGAGCGCGCGAGAAGTTCCTTTCCCGTCCCCGTCTCCCCGTAGAGCAGCACCGACGCGTCCGTGGCGGCGACCCTGTCGATCATCGATTGTATCTCCTGCATCTTCCCCACGCCGCGGCTGATTATTTCCTGGGCCTCCTTCTGTTGGCGCAGCTCCTCTCTCAGAAAAATGTTTTCTCGTTTCACCTTCTCCACTTCGAAAACCTTGGAGATCGTGACCTCGATGCTGTCGACGTCAAACGGTTTCAGGACAAAATCGCTCGCCCCCTGCTTCATCGCTTCCACAGCGCCCTTGACCGTGCCGAAGGCGGTCATGATCACCACCGGCGTATTCAGCCCGCGGCGCCGCATCTCCTGGAGCAGATCCATCCCGCTCATGCCCCCCGGCATTTTGAGATCGGTGAGCACCATATCAATTCTCTTCTTTCGGAGAATCTCGAGCGCCTCCCCCGCGTTCCCGGCCAGGCACGATTCGTAACCGATGCGGTCGAGCATCATCTCCGCGAGGCGGAGCATGTTTTTCTCATCATCGACAACCAGTATTCGCTTTTTCATCTCGTTGCATCCTCACTACCGCATTACCTGCTGCAACCGCTGATTCCGCAGATCAACGCGGATTTATAACCTCGCAATCCCTGCCTACGCCGAAGCGGAGCTCCGGCTCCGCGCAGGCAGGCGCGCAATCCGCGGTTAAAAGCTTCTCGCCGTTGAAGACATTGAAATAACTTTGATCACAGATAAACACAGATTAGGCACAGATGCACACAGATACAACCCTTGTTTGCTTTCTTGTTTTTTTACAGAATATTCTCTTTTTGAATCCTTGATTTCTCGTTTTCTACTTTGTCGTTTTATGAGTATTGATCTGCGTCTCTCTGCGCACATCTGTGTCAAACGTTATTCTCTGTGTCATCTGCCATTACGAACGCTCACGCTGCGGGGATCACCACGGTGACCGTGGTCCCCTTCCCCGGCGCGCTCTTCACATCCAGCCGCCCCCTGTGCGTCTCCACAATCCTGTACGCAATGGTGAGCCCCAATCCAGACCCTTTCTCTTTCGTGGTGAAAAACGGGTCGAAGATAGTGCTCAGCACTTCTGTATCAATCCCTTTCCCCGTGTCGCTCACACTCGCCCATACAGTCTCCCCCTCCCCTTTCCCCGTTGCCAGGGTGAGCGAACCGCTCCCGTCCATCGCCTGGACGGCGTTGATGATTAAGTTAAGAAATACCTGGCAGAGCTGCTCACGGTCCGCTGCGAGGGGGGGGAGTACAGCGGCATAATTCCTGACTATGTGGATATCCTGGATCCGGTGCTGCGGCCCCACAAGAGCGAGCGCCCGATCGAAAATACTGTTCATTCCGCACGGCTCGATATTCGGCGTGGATGGCCTCGCGAAGTCGAGCAGCTGCGTCACCACGCGATTGAGCCGATCCACCTCCTCCATCATAAATTCCGCCAGCTCGTGGTTCTGCTCCCCCTCCCGGCTGTTTCTTTTAATCATGTCCGCGGACGTCTTCATGATCCCCAGAGGATTTCGGATCTCATGGGCGACTCCCGCCGCGAGCGTCCCGATCGCGGCGAGCTTCGCCGACTGAAACAGTTTCTGCTCCAGAGCCTTCTTCTCGCTGACATCCTTTGCGTATTCGATCACGCGCCGGACCTTCCCTTCCTCTTCGAGGAGGGGAAAGATGTAGATCTGCATCTCCTTCGCCCTCTGTCCCGGCGCGCACCACCGGAGCTGGGCTGAGGAAGGGATCCCTTTCTTGAAAGTTTCGACAGCCGGGCAACCGGGGCAGGGGGAATCGCTGCCGCTGTAGGAGCGGTAACAGGTGCGCCCGATGACCTCTTCCGCAGCCTTTCCAACGAGTGACGCGATGCCCGCGTTCGCGTTGAGAATGGTGTACTCCCCGTCGATCATCGATATCCCGTCCGTGATTCCGTTGAACAGTCGCCGCAGTTGCTGGCCGCTCACCTCCAGTTCCCTCGTCCGCTCACGAACCCTCTCCTCGAGCTCCCGATAGAATTCCTTGAGTTTTCCGGACATCGCGTTGAACTGCGCGGCAAGCTCCTCGATCTCGTCACCCGTATCTATCTGGAGGCGATGGTCGAAGTTTCCGTCGCCGATCATGCGCACTCCCCTATCGAGCTCCCGGATCGGCCGTGAGAATGAACGAGAGAGAGAAAATGCCAGCACCAGACCGCACGTGAGGGTCATCACTGCGCCCACGAGGGCGTACTTCTTCGCCCTCTGATCGGCTGCGTTGGCCAGGGTAACGGCAAGGATGCCCTGCCTGCGGGCAAGCTCCCGGAGTTCGCCGATCTTCTCCAGCGCTTTATCCTTGGACCTCACAATCTGCATCGAGAGTTCTCTCAACCGCGCTTCGGATGCGGAAATGGTCATGCTCAAACGCTCGATCTCCTGCAGTCGTTTCTGCACATCGCCGGTATTCACCCCCAGGATCTCCTCCAGCGCCCGGAGATCCCCTGCGGGCTGGGCCCCCTCGCCGCCCGCCCGCTTCTTGTCCAGAACCCCCCGTGCCATCTCCACCATGTCCCTGACCACTTTTTGCCCCTGCTCCCTCTCTATCTTGTCGGCGAGGGAAAGAAGCTCTCGCGCATCCGTGTCGATTGCCTCCATTTCCGCCTTGAGCTCCTTGACCTTTCGACGCTCCATGTCCATACCCGGAAGGGTGCCCGGAGGTATTTTGTACGATGATTCCTCGAGAACGCTTACCTGCCGTTTGGAAAAAAGCACGAGCTGGATGAAGGTGGACCTCTGCGCCTTTTCTCCTGAGAGGAGATAGCCACCGAGCGCGGTCACCGCCCTGTCGATCGTCACCTGGAGGTCCGAGACCAGCCCCGCCTTTTTCTGGACATAGATGAGCTGCAGGTTCGCCTCGTCCATAATATGCAGCGAGAGGAAGGCGAATACGATAAGCGCGATGATGATCGCCACCATCGCCATAAAGCTCATGAGAATCTTTGATTGAATTTTCACTCTCGACCCAATCCCTCACCCGATCTATGCAACAACCTTCTATGTTTTAACCGCGGATTAGGCGGATTATGCGGATTTGATTATTGTGTGATAAAGGATCACGTTCCTATAGCCACTGAAGATACTGAAACATTATCACGGAGTTTTCAGAATCCTCAGCGGTTCAATCTTTTTTAATCCGCGAAATCCGCATAATCCGCGGTTTCCCACTCTAATCTTTGTCTGCGTGATGAATAATCCGGACCAAACGACCTCCTTACTCAACCGTCACACTCTTTGCTAAATTCCTCGGTTTATCGATGTCACACCCGCGGAGTCGAGCGATGTGGTATGCAAACAACTGGAGGGGGATTACATTTATGATCGGAGATAACTCCTCGAGTGTCTCCGGGACAAAAATCACGTCCTCGGCAATATCTTTCAGATTCCTGTCTCCCTCGGTCCCAATGGCGACAATCCTTCCCCCGCGCGCCTCCGCCTCCCTGATACTTGAGATCATTTTGTCGTATTTCTCGCCCTTCGTGCAAAGGCAGACCACGAGGAATTCCTTGTCGATCAGCGCGATCGGTCCGTGCTTCATCTCTCCCGCAGGGTATCCCTCGGCGTGCAAATAGGAGATCTCCTTGAGCTTGAGCGCCCCCTCAAGGGCGTTGGGATAGTTGAATCCCCTGCCGAGATAAAATGCGCTCTTCGCCCGATAGTATTTCCGCGCGATGGCCGCGACCTGTGCCTCGACGCGGAGCACGCGCTCGATCTTTTCCGGGAGCGCGCAGAGCTCCGCAATGACGCGCCGGATCTCCTCCTCCTCCATCTGGCCCCTCACACTCCCCACATAGAGGGTAAAGAGGACGAGAGCCCCTAGCTGGGCTGTGTACGCCTTGGTGGAGGCCACCCCGATCTCCGGTCCCGCATAGGTATGGATCACGCCGTCGCTCTCGCGGTCGATCGTGCTCCCCACCACGTTGACAATCGACACAACCGGGCATCCCTTCTCTTTCGCCATGCGGAGGCTCGCGAGTGTATCGGCCGTCTCTCCCGACTGAGTCACCGTCATCACCAGTGTGTTCCTACCCAGCTTCGGGTTCCGGTAGCGAAACTCGCTTGAGTAATCGACCTCCACCGAGAGATCGGTGTGATATTCGAGCAGGTAGCGCCCCCCCATTCCCGCGTAACACGCAGTCCCGCAGGAAACGATAAATATCTTTTCCATCGAGCGGATAGTCTCCTCCGCGATCTTTTCCATCCCGAGATTGACGCCGTTATTCCCGGGAAGGATCCTGCCCCTGAGTACGTTCCGGAACGCGTCGGGCTGCTCGTAGATTTCCTTGAGCATAAATGTTTCATAGCCGCCCTTCTCCGCCTGTTCCAGCGTCCACTCGATGGTGCTCGGCGTGTGCTCCACACGCCTCATCCCCAGGTCATAGATCGACATCCCCCCCCGCGTCAGCCGCGCGATCTCGTTGTCGTTCAGATAGATCACGCGATTCGTGTACTCCAGGAGCGCGGGGACGTCGGAAGCGACGAAATACTCCCCCTCACCCATGCCGATCACGAGGGGGCTCGACTTGCGCGCGACCACGATCTCGTCGGGATTCCGCTCGGAGATGACTGCGATCGCATAGGCGCCCTCGGCGTCGCTCACCGCCTTCCTGACGGCCTCCAGCAGGTCGCCTGCATAATACTTCTCGATGAGGTGCGCGAGAATCTCGCTGTCGGTCTGCGAGCTGAAGCGATGCCCCTCCTCGAGCAGCGCCACCCGGAGCTCCAGGTAGTTCTCGATGATCCCGTTGTGAACGAGCGCGATTCTGCCGGAGCAATCGGTGTGCGGGTGCGAATTGGGAGTGTCCGGTTCCCCATGCGTCGCCCAGCGGGTGTGGCCGATTCCGATATGGCCTTTGAGCGGTTCACGCGCGAGCATCGCGGCGAGCCCGCTCAGTTTCCCCTCCTTCTTGCGCACCGATATCTTCCCCCCGTCGATGAGCGCCACCCCGGCGGAGTCATATCCGCGGTACTCCAAACGGAAGAGCCCCTTCAGGATAACCTCCTGCGCATCCCTGTCACCCACGTATGCGACGATACCGCACATAGGAACCTCACTAAGATAGATCCCAAATCCCAAGTCAGCCCTAAGTGGTAAGCGATAAGCAGTAAGCATTTTGCTTACAGCTTACGGCTTAATCCTTACTGCTGTCCGGAGATTGGGATTTTCATAACGTGTTGTACACTACCTCTCCCCCGATAATCGTAGCTTTCACATCCATCTCGTCGTCGAATATCACCAGATCTGCGTCCTTGCCCACATCGATTGACCCTTTGCGCCCCTCGATCCCCAGAATGCGGGCGGGATTGATCGTGGCGAGTCTTATCGTTTCCGCGATCGAGGCACCGGTGAACTCTCGCACATTCTTCACCGCCCTGTTCATGGTAAGAACGCTGCCGCAGAGCATCCCGTCATCCAGATGCGGTGCCCCCCCACGCATTGAAATCTTGCGTCCGCCGAGCTGCATATCTTCGCCTTTGAAATCCAGCGCCTTAATGCAATCCGTCACGAGCACCACTCTCTCCCACCCCTTCGCTTTCAAAGCAAGCTTCACCATGAGCGGGTGAATATGGACCCCGTCCGAGATCAGTTCCACCGAGATGCGCTCGTCCGCGAGTGCTGCGGCTGCGAGTCCGGGCGTCCGGTGGTGCATGCCACTCATTGCATTGAAGAGATGCGTCACATAGGAGACGCCGGCATCAAAGGCGGCTTCACATTCCCTCGCATTTGCGTTCGAATGGCCTGCGGCGACGACGATACCGCGCGCTCTCAATAACTGAATGACACCGATAGCCCCCTCGAGCTCGGGGGCTAGCGTTACCAACTTCAGCACGCCTCCCGCACAGTCGAGCAGACCGAGAAGCTCCTTCGTGTCCGGCATGCGAACATGCTGCGGCGGGTGCACGCCGCGCTGCGCAGGGTTAATATACGGACCTTCGAGATGGATGCCCAGAATGTTGTGCGACTGCCCTTCTTCAATCAGTTGCCTAAGACATGCGATGCCCTCCAGGAGCATATCCCGCGGCGCCGTGCTGAGCGTTGCGAGGAGCGCCGTGGTGCCGTAACGCGAATGCGCAGCCGAAATTCTCCGACCTGATTCGCTGCCGCCGTCGAGAAAATGCGCCCCGACCGCCCCATGCACGTGAAGATCAATGAATCCCGGCCCCACGTAGTTGCCGCCTGCATGGATTACGCTTTCCCCCGACTCGCCCTTCGGCAGGGAAGGGCCGACATAGCTTATTCTGCCGCCGCGCACAACGACGACGCCGTCCGGCAGAACGCCTCCGCCGGACAGAACAGTCCCGCCAACGATTGTGAGCGAGCTACCCTTTGAATTCACCATCTACTCCCTGGGACATTTCATCATCGGAGGGCCGAAGAGTTGCGGCTCATCGCACTGGAGCTTCATGACCGCGCCCACCAGATATGTCGAACCGGTGACAAAAATGCCGTCGGCATCCCCCTCCACAACCATTTTTCGGGCGATCATCACGGCATCACGGACATCAACAGCAACCCGCACCGTCTTTCCGCCCCTCGTCCGGCAGACGGACGCAAGCTCTTCCGCGGATGCGGAGCGCTCGCTGGGGACCCTCACCGTGACAACCGCCGACGCGAGCGGGAGGAGGGCTTCGCAGATCTGCCCTGTATCCTTATCCCTCAGGATTCCGAGGATGAGCGTCCACCTCCGGCCGCTATAGATTTCCCTAATCGCAGTTGCGACAGCTTTCGCCGCCTGGGGGTTATGCGCGCAATCAATCAACAGGAGTGGGCTGCGGCAAAGTATTTCCAATCTTCCCGGCCACCTTACGGACGCTACACCCTCCGCCACTGCCCGGGGGGAGATCCGCGCGCCGCGCCTCCGCAAGCCCTCGACCAGGCCGAGCGCAATGGCGCAGTTCACAAGCTGATGGCGCCCGGCGAGCGGCACGGAGATTTCCTCGTAGCAGCCGCATGCTCCATGCACGCTGAGGGTGCTTCCCTCCGGCGATTGCCGCAGGGAGCGATAAAGTATATCACTGCCTATCCGCATCAGGGTAGCCATTTTTTCCCGGCAGCGTTTCTCCACAATGGCGAGCGCTTCCGGCTCCAATTCTCCGCATACGACAAATTCCCCCTTCTTGATAATCGCTGCCTTTTCCGAGGCAATCAACTCGACCGTATCGCCGAGCTGCGCGCGATGCTCCAGCCCGATCGTGGTGATCGCAACCACGGGAGCGACAACCATATTGGTCGCGTCCAGCCTCCCCCCGAGCCCTGTTTCAAGAACCGCAAAGTCAACCTTCGCCCGCGCGAAACAGAGGAGCGCGAGTGCGGTGAGGAATTCAAAATAGGTGGGCGACCCCATCTCACCCGAGGCCATCTCCTCCGCAAGCGGGATAAGCTCCGAGGCGCACTGTCGGATGAGCCCCGCCTCAACCTCTCCCCCTGAGATCGCGATCCGCTCCCTGAACGAAATCAGGTGCGGAGAGGTGTAAAGCCCCGTGCGAAATCCCGCGGCGCGGAGCACGGATTCGACGATCGCGCACACCGAACCCTTCCCGTTTGTCCCCGCGACATGGATGCAGGTGAGCGACGTATGCGGGTTCCCGCAGCGGCTGAGGAGAGCCTCAATTCGTTCGAGCCCCGGCTTCATGCCGAAACGCTCGAGCCCCGAGAGATATGTCTCTATTTCAGCGAGATCCTGCTGGATTTTTTTTGGATTCATCGGTGGAGAACACGCCGGCACTGAGAGCCGGAGAAGAGAAAAGTGCTCAACCCGGATTTTTATGAGCCGGGAGCATGCGCTTTACCCTCCCCCTCCGAAGGGGAGCCTGTGCTGAGCCTGCCGAAGCAAGGGTTAGGGTGGGAGTGATACTACAGTTTCTAGTTTTTAGTAACTACTGACAAGAAATCAGCAACTGTAGTGAGCACCCCTCACCAGACCTCTCCCCTTCAGAGGGGAGAGGGTGTACTAGCCTGATCTATTCATCAACTTTTAATGTCTTCACCGCGGATTACGCTGATTACGCGGATTCTTGTTTGTAATCCGCCCAATCCGCGAAATCCGCGGTTGCTTACTTTGATCCATTTAAATTGCTCTTTTATGCTTCTAACGGACCGGGACCGAAGTTTACTCCCCCGTTCTGGGCGACGACACCGCGGATAGTCTCATTCGTGAATTTTGGAGTTTCCAACAGTGTGAGGATCTCGATGAGTTTTGCCTTGAGCTCCTTCCGGCCCACGATGAGGTCGACCATGCCGTGCGCGAGGAGGAATTCCGACTTTTGGAACCCCTCGGGCAGATCCTGCTGTATCGTCTGCTTGATTACCCGCGGCCCCGCAAAGCATATAAGCGCCCCCGGTTCCGCGATCGTGATGTCCCCGAGCGATGCGAACGAAGCGGTTGTGCCACCCGTTGTCGGATTTGTAAGTACGGAGATGTAAAGGAGCCGCTTCCTGTTGAAACGAGCGAGCGCCGCGCTCGTCTTCACGAGTTGCATCAGGCTGAGGGCACCCTCCTGCATCCGCGCGCCCCCCGAGGCCGAAATGATGATAAGCGGGATGCGCTTCTCTATCGCCAGCTCGATGAGCCGCGTAATCTTCTCTCCCACAACCGACCCCATACTCCCCCCCATGTAGGTGAAGTCCATTGCCGCACAGGCGACTGCGAATCCCCCGAGCGAGCCTATCCCGGTGACGACTGCCTCCGGAATGCCGGCCCTCTTTTCGGCGCTCTGTTGACGTAGGGGATACGGCATGGAATCTACAAACTTGAGCGGGTCGTTGGGGTGCATCCGGGAATCAATCTCGAAGAATTCCCCCTCCCCGAAGAGCGTCCGGAGCCTCTTCCACGCCGGCAGCGGATAGAGATAGTTGCACTCCGGGCAGGACATGATGTTGGACTCCAAGGCGCTCTGCGTGACCATGGCACTGCAGCTCTTGCACTTCGTCCAAAGCCCTGCCGGGATGTCCCGCTTCCTGACCTTGATATGTTTGCTAAAAAATCTCATATATCTCCAGCGATAAGTAGTAAGCTGTAAGCAGTAAGCGGTGATGATCTTTTACTTACTGCGTACAGCTTGCGGCTTACTGCTATCTTTTTACTCCAGCGATAAGCAGTAAGCGATAAGCCTCAAACTGTCATAATCTTTTACTTACTGCTTACAGCTTACCGCTTACTGCTATCTTTTTCCAGTTTCTTCTTGAGTATCTCATTCACCATCTGCGGGTTAGCTTTGCCTTTTGTCGCTTTCATCACCTGTCCGACGAGGAACCCGATCGCTTTCGCCTTGCCGGATCTATAGTCCTCCACGGATTTTGTGTTCTTTGCGATCACCTCATCCGCGAGGCGGTCGAGCTCCGCCTGGTCGCTGATCTGCGCGAGCCCCCCGGAGTGCACTATCTCGCCAGGCCTCTTGCCCGTCTCGAACATTTCCGCGAACACCTCCTTGCCGGTCGTTCCGGTGATCGCCCCCGAGGAAACCAGTGCGAGTATCTCGACGATATGCTTCGGAGTGATTTTGCACCCCTCGAGCGTGAGGGCGCGCTCCTTGAGGAGCCGCAGCATTTCTCCCATGATGAGGTTGCTGGCCGCCTTCGGCTCCGCCCCCGCTGTGACGCACGCCTCGAAATAGTCCGCGAGCTCCCTCTCCGAGGTGAGCACCTCGACATCGTATTCCGGCAATGCGTACTGCGCAACCAGCCGGTCCCTCCTCTTCAACGGCGCCTCCGGAAGGCTCGCGCGGAGAACCTCCTGCAACGCGTGATCCACCATAACCGGCACCAGATCGGGCTCGGGGAAATAGCGGTAGTCGTGTGCCTCCTCCTTGCTCCTCATCGGGTGCGTCATTTCACTCTCGGCTTCCCACAACCTCGTCTCCTGAACGATGCGCTGCCCCTCCGCGATGGCGCGATTCTGCCGTTCTATTTCGTATGCGAGCGCCTTCTGCACGGCGCGGAAGGAGTTCATATTCTTCACCTCCACCTTCACGCCGAGCAACTTCTCTCCTCGCGGCCGCACCGAAACGTTGGCATCGCACCTCAGGCTCCCCTTCTCCATGTCGCAGTCCGACACCCCGAGATACTGGAGCGTGAGCTTGAGCCCCTTGAGGTATGCGAACGCCTCCTCAGGGCTGGAGATCTCCGGCTCGCTCACAATCTCCAGGAGCGGGACGCCGGTGCGATTGAAATCCACGCCGGAATCTTCCCCCTCAACCTCCGCGTGCACGAGCTTCCCCGCGTCCTCCTCGAGGTGAACGCGCGTGATGCCGATTCTCTTCCGCTTCCCCTCGAACTCAATCTCCAGCTCGCCTCCGACGCAGAGCGGGAGGTCATACTGGGAAATCTGATAGTTCTTCGGCAGGTCGGGATAGAAGTAGTTTTTCCTGTCAAACTTGCTAAAGGAAGATATCGTGCTGCCCAGCATAATTCCCGTGAGGATCGAATAGCGGAGCGCGGTTTCGTTGAGCACCGGCAGCGATCCCGGCAATCCCAGGCATACAGGACAGACGGATGTGTTCGGTTCCGCCCCGAACGTCGTCGGGCAGCCGCAGAAGATTTTTGACCTGGTCTTAAGCTGCACATGCACCTCGAGACCGATCACGGCTTCATAATCAGGCATTTCACTATTCCTTCAACATAATGAACTACTGAGACCATCAGGCAAAAAAGTTTATTCTAACCACGGATAAAAACTGATTAACACGGGATAATCCTTTTAGCCGTGTGCATCCGTGTTCATCCGTGGTTAATGCTATTTTTTAACCGCGGATTATGCTGATTATGCGGATTATTTTCAAAACTCTCTCCCATTTTGTGCAGCTAAATCCTTTTATCCCCTCCAAATCCACAGGAGGGAAGGACTGAGCAATTCTCCCACACAAAGCGCAGGAATATTATTTCCAATCCGCGTAATCCGCATAATCCGCGGTTATATTCCTTAAACTTTACACCTTAAACCTTTGGCTGTTTTTTATGCCAATCGGTCATGCTCTCGTATGCGTGCGCAACCTTGAGGAGCGTGCCCTCGCCGAAATGCCGCCCGATGAGCTGGAGGCCTATCGGGAGCGTATTCGAGGTGAATCCGCACGGAACGGAGATGGCCGGGACCCCCGCCAGGTTGACGGATATGGTGAAGATGTCCGAGAGGTACATCTGGAGCGGATCGGCCACCTTCTCCCCCACTTTGAACGCCGCAGTGGGCGACGCGGGGGTTGCGATCACATCGCAGAGCTTGAACGCATCCTCGAAATCCTTCTTTAACAGTGTGCGCACCTTCTGGGCCTTGAGGTAGTATGCGTCGTAGTAGCCGGAGCTCAGGACGTAGGTGCCCAGCATAATCCTCCTCTTCACCTCCGCGCCGAACCCCTCGGATTTCGTCCGCTGGTACATATCGAGGAGATCGGTGGGATGCGGCGCGCGGTAGCCGTACTGAACCCCGTCATATCGCGCGAGGTTGGAACTCGCCTCGGCGGTGGCGATAACGTAGTAGGTGGCTACTGCGTACTCGGTGTGCGGCAAGCTCACATCGACAATTGTTGCACCCGCCGACTGCATCTTCTCCAGCGCCGCACGGATTGCCTCCTTGACCTCGGGATCCATTCCCTCCACAAAATATTCTTTCGGCACCCCTATCCGGAGATTCTCGATCTTTCCGCCGAGCGAACTTACCAGATTCTCGGCCGGCCTCTTCACCGAAGTCGAATCCCGCGGATCGTGCCCGCCTATGATTTCGAGCAAAACCGCGATATCCCGCACCGATCGCGCAATCGGACCGATCTGGTCGAGCGAGGAGGCAAACGCCACAAGGCCGTAACGTGACACGTAGCCGTAGGTCGGCTTGAGACCCGCCACGCCGCATAGCGCGGCAGGTTGCCGGATGGAACCCCCTGTATCCGAGCCAAGGGACGCGGGCGCTTCCCTTGCGGCGACTGCCGCCACGGATCCTCCGCTCGACCCCCCGGGAACTCTCCCGGTATCCCACGGGTTCCGGGTGAGGCCATAGCATGAAGTTTCCGTGGAGGACCCCATGGCGAACTCGTCCATGTTTGTGCGCCCGATAAGGATCGCCCCCGCTTCGCGCAACCTCTCGATCACCGTTGCGGTGTACGGCGCGATAAACCCTTTGAGTATTTTTGATGAACACGTGACAGGGCGCCCCGTCACACAGAG
Source organism: Candidatus Auribacterota bacterium (assembly GCA_026392015.1). GTDB lineage: Bacteria > Auribacterota > Tritonobacteria > UBA1439 > UBA1439 > JAPLCW01. The sequence goes on from JAPLCW010000027.1 coordinate 15,456, forward strand.
GTTGTCCTTCACGGCGACCGGAACCCCCTCAAGCGCGCGGGCTGCGCCGCCCTCCGCAATGCGATTGTCCGCGGCGTGCGCCTCCGAAAGGGCGTCTTTCTCGTACACGTCCACAAACGCGCCCACCGTAGCATCGACAGCCCTGATCCTGTCCAAACAGGCGCGCACGAGATCGTGAGAGCTTGTCTCCCGCTTCCTGATCAACTGCGCCGCTTCAGATACTGTGAGATCAATGAGGTCCATCGGAATTATCCATTTGCACCCGGTTCAAATCAATGGGGCACCTAATTTTATCTATTCACCCAACCAATAACGCTTTAAACCGCAGATTGTGCGGATTACTCGGATTGAGAACTACTTTAAAATCCTGCGTGGGGCAAAATATTCAATCATCCTGGCAATCAACGAATCATCTCCTGGCATCCATTAAAATCCGCCCAATCCGCCTAACCTGATCTATTCACCAACTTTTAATGTTTTAACCGCGAATTACGCTGATTACGCGGATTCGCATTGTGTAATCCGCCCAATCCGCCCAATCCGCGGTTATATATGTTAGGCTTTTAGAATTGCTCTTTATACGTCTGATGAATAATCCAGGCTAATCCGCGGTTGCCCCTTCTCGGTTCATTAATAGCTTCATTCTATTACCTGCGGCACCTTATAGAAACCCTCGGCCGCCTTCGGGGCGAGCTTCAGTACGCTATCCCTGTCAATAGAGGGACGAACCTCGTCAGGACGCATCACATTTCTTAACGGGAGGACATGCGCGGTGGGCTCTACATTTTCGGTATCCAGCTCCTTTAGCTTCGCCACATACTCAACGATCCTCGTGAGCTGGGCAGTGAACTGCTCCTTCTCTTCCTCCGAGAGCTGAATTCGCGCGAGCCTCGCCACGTACTCCACGTCTTTCCTGGTGATCGCCATCTTTTCCTCCGTGAGCGGTTATTCTACCAAATATCATGCGCACGCAAGGAAATTCCTTGCACATCGGACTGCGCCGCAGTATCTAACCACGGCCATCCGAAAAGATTTCGCCCCCCTCGGCTTGTCAATGTCACTGTTCAAAATTCGAACAGTAGTGTTCGAAAATCGAACACTTTGCCGCATGCACTGCTTTTCCAGTACGAGCATTCGAGCGGACTCCTATAAGTTGCAACTACTTCCAATCCAAATAATAGAATACGATATATATAAATATTTCTCCTAAATTCTGCAATTGGCATGAAACTTGCTTACCTATAGAAGCAAGCGAGTAGTCTATATCTGATGGCGGGAGCAGATGAGTACAATTAGATTTACTTTAAAAGTTCCGGATAATCAAGGAACTGCAAGGAGTTCCGAATATAGCGATTGCTATATTCTGCGCAAGCGATTGGCTATCCACCTGCATCGCTATTTCCCCAACACCTACAGCTACACCCTGTCTACGATAGACATATATCCCCAGCCGGGCACCGGCCACATCTAATATGACAACCAGAATACAGCTGCGACCGCCAAGCGGCACCATCGCTAAGATGAAGAAATAATCATGGAAAAAAACAGAATCGTGGCAGTTCTTCCTTTGCTTTGTATTTGTTGTGCCGGACCAGCTTCCAGCCAGCTCGCCTCATCTCCCTGGCCAATGTTTCATCATGATACGAGACATACCGGCCAAAGTCCGTATATCGGACCTACAGTGCCAGAGCTAAGCTGGAGCTACGCAACCGCCGGACAGTGGACGCATTCCTCTCCAGCGATGGATAGTGCTGGACGTACATATATTGGCTCAGATGATCATAATATGTATGTCATTAATCCGGACGGCTCTCTCAACTGGAGCTATGCGACTGAAGCTGAGGTATATTCCTCTCCCTTAATTGACATCGATGGGAAAATGTACATCGGTTCTTATGACGCTGTTCTCTATTCACTCAACTCAAATGGCTCCCTCAACTGGACATATCGCACTGGTTCTGCCATCTGGGCTTCCCCTGTGATGGGGGGCGAGGGAACGGTATATGCAGGATCCCATGATAACAATATCTATGCGCTTATCTCCTCTGGCTCTCTTGATTGGAGCTATGCTACCGGAAATGACGTATGCTCTTCTCCCGCCCTGGGGAATAGCGGAGAAATCTGCATTGGTTCTAATGATAACAGCATTTACTCCCTTGATTCGAACGGCGCTCTCGCCTGGAGTTACTTAACCGGAGATCCGGTTCTTTCTTCTCCCTCTCGTGAGACCGGCGGCGGGACATACAGCGGTTCTTACGATAATAGAATTTATGCCTTCAGTTCAATCGGTTCGCTTCGATGGAGCTATGCGACCTCGATGGGTCCGGACTCCTCCCCTGCTGTGGGAAGAGATGGAGGAATATATGTGAGCTCCGAGGCCGGCGGTCTATACGCCCTCGACTCAATCGGCTCGTTACGCTGGCGTTATGATACACTTGATACCTCGTCTTCATCCCCCGCGATCGGAAATGATGAAACAATTTTCTTTGGGGCTAATAACAAGAAACTCTATTCACTCGATTCAGCCGGCGTGCTCAAGTGGAGTTATACAACCGGCTGGGTAGGTTTCTCCTCCCCCGCGCTCGGGAGCGATAAGAAGATATGCATCGGCTCTGCCAACAATATTTATTGCATATCCCAAGCCCCATCCCCGACGCCGACAATCCCCCCAAAAGAATATCCGCAGCTTTTCCTGAGCAGTCCCAAAGAAAAATATTCAGTAGGAGATGACATTGGATTTGAATACACGATCATCCCCGGCTTGAATCCGGAGTTCAATACGGTTGATGTGTATATCCGTGCCGAGATTCCCGGAGGCCAACTATACTTTTGCAAAACGAAAGGCTTTCTAAAATTTGCACCCGACAGCTCCTACTCTCTTCCAGACACAACGCCTCAGTTTTACATCTATATCGACAGAATAGGCTTTTCTGGAATCACCCTGAACTACAGAATGGTCCCGCGAGCCGCCCAGAAACCGAAAGAACGAGCCGATATATACATATTGGCCCAATCTCCGCAGTATGCATTGTATTGGTTCATGCAGCCTTTTTCGTTCTATAACTTCAGCAGCCGCAAAGCGACAGCCAGGAATATCACTCCAGCCCATGCGAACGGCAAGCTGGTTGAGTTCACCCCGAATGACCTCGCCCCGGGGGGAGTCTACACACTGGCGGGTACTCTCGTAAGAAAAGGCAAAAATCCGTTACACAGCTCAAGCTGGTTGACCGAACCCAGCGAGGCCTATATCGGATTCCCGATATGGATGGGATTGGGAGGGAATAAAGATTATGCTATGTACAAGCCTCTACTCATCACGGACAGGTTTCACGGCGCCTTGAAACTTGCGACGATAAATGATTCGTGGCCCGCGGGCATCTACACCCTGACGGTTATTTTCAGCGGACACCGCAAAGATCCTTTTGGTCGGGAAAATCAGATCTGCTCAGAATCGTATTCCTTTGAGTTAGTGAAATAATTCCGGGACACCCTACTCAATCGCCTGATATCTAATCAGCCGCACAAGGTGCCACCCGAAATATCCCGAGTGAAAAATCATCCATCATCTTCTGATATATCAGCAATTCCTGCAGCACCTTTTCGCCTTCCGCCCAAACGCAGCGGATGTGCCATTGCTCCGTCCTGAATGGCTTTTGCGACCGCTGGGCGGAGTCTACATGATGGATTTTTTACCCCATTTCTAGCGCGGATTACTTGCAGCAACAAAACCCGATAATGCAGTTGTCGTTGATCTCATCCACATTACTCACCTGAGAGATCATTTTGTTGGTGATTTCAAATATATCCTGTGTAAGGTCATCTGCCGCTGTTTTCACGTATGTGCCTGCATCACTCCCCGCCGGTTGCCTGAGTGGGGTGCGAAATAAGCACTATTCTCTCTCGCACCTGATTACCCTTAGTTTCTTGGCACAATCCTGCTACGGCTCTTTGAGCGGGATCAGAGAAACCGAGTGCAGGATCCGAACCAGCTAACCTTTGTCTAATTCAAACAACTTGCGCCCCTCCCGCCATGTGCACAAGGAGGAGATTTTTCCACCCATGGCGGATCCGCCTTCGACGGAGCAGGTTGCGGTTTGAGTTTCACTACAAGTGCGCTCACCGGATGGGCAAAGTCAAACTGCTTGTGTCTCCATACTATTCGCTCGAAATCATTGTGTAACCTAAATTACCAAGAACGGATTTTGGGTATTTTATATCCAATTAATTGGGTACCTACTGGGATTTTAGTACCCGATATGCGCCGTTGGATTACGCACTGATCAAATGCTATTTGCCCTAATACTTTGCAATGAAACAAAATATAAATATTTTTCTCAAATGATCGCTGTTGGCACGAAACTTGCTAGATCATCATGCTACACAGTCAAAAAAGGAGGCGTAACAAGATGAAGCTTTCTACAGTCATAATGGTGTCGGTCATCACCCTAATTTGCGGAATGGGATACGCAGGGGGGCTATCAACATTGGAATCGGATGGGATAACCCTCAATGATTACCTCTGGGCTTATCGGGCTTTTTATGGAAATCCCAATCTTCAATCATGCCCGCAAATAAACTGTGCGGACTTCTCTCTCCAGAAGAATATGCTCTTTATAGGTCATGAAAACGATACTGTCTTTCAATGGAATACCGTGGCTGCCGTTAACTTGAGCAACGGCCTGGTGACGATCAGTGTCATACCGAACTTAATTCAAAACAATCATATAAAAGGCATCTGGTATGACAAGATCCTGGACATCATCGTTGTATACAGCAATATTACCCAGGCGAATAACAGAACGCCTTATATATCCATTATAAAGCTCCAGGACTTTCTTGCGGGGAATATGCTTTGGTGGAGATCTTTCTCCTTCCTCGATATAGACGGTTTATATAATCCGGATTTGCAAATGCTACAGGTATCTGATGCCGATTATGATTATGACCGCCACACGTTCGCCTTTGCAAATGAGGGGGATGATCACGGTAGCGGAATTATAGAGATTCTCCCGGCAGGGGACAGCTATTCCGTGCGTGGAGCGTGGATAGGTAATTTGAAGCCCGGTTCCAATTACTGCGCAATCGCTGGAAATAATATCATCAATGTAAGCACCGTCCCAAACAGTTGTTGGGGCATCCTCAGATTAAGCCAACTGCCCTGCGCATCGGACTGTCCGTATTTTTTTTCCAGAGCGCTGAACCTCGCCGGGCAACATATATACAATTTTCCATGGGGAGATAACAGGCACAACAACTACAGAGACATTGAATATTATAAGAACAGCGGCGCGTGTGAGAACTCCTCTGAGAACTGCTTCGCATTTTCTTATAAAGATGCCACTCCGGCGCCATTGAAACTGCCAAGCGGCGCCTATGTCGTGAGCCTCGCAAATGTTAGCCCCTATCCTAATCCTACCCCAACGTCTTCTGAGTGTCCTCAAGGACCATCATCGCTCATTGACCAGCCGATTATTCGCGAGTTCAGATACCCAGTCGAGGCTGACAACGAGTTCCATCAGGTATTTTATGACGCGCCGAAAGAAGACCTGTGGTTCAGCCATGGCAATGTCGGCCAGGTCTTCATGGTCGATGCAGTTGATCAGGAATACACCGTGAAATATAAATCAGAGACGCCCACTCCGGTTGCAGGCTGCATAGATATCTTTAAAAAGGAAAACGTCGTCGTGCTTCCTTGCGGGCAAGGTGTATATTTCTACCCTCCCGTGGCCGGCGCCACTATTATAGACAACACTGATTCCAAACCAAAGTTCGACACCGTAGGTCCATGGAGCACGGCGAATTCAAATCAGTACAAACTCGGGCCTGATTATCTCTACGCAGCAGCCAGTAGATCCAATATGGCGATATGGTCTTTTAAATCACCCCGAGACGCATACTACTCCGTTGGGGCTAAGTGGGGCCAGGGGATAAATCGCACCGCCTACGCGACCTATACCGTTGCTCGCAGGGGGAAACCTGCGCGAACGATACGTGTTGACCAGACGAAAGATTGCAGGGACTGGTTCCCGCTTGGCGTCTTTCACGCCGCTGCGGGAGAAAATATTGCAGTGACCCTCTCGGCCTCGGTAGATGATCTAAATCCTTTAAAATACATGATTGCTGATGCCATCCAATTCAGGCCCATGTATCCCCGCGGGACATACATCGTAGACAACCTGGATGAGGGCAATAATTTCTCGGCGAGTGGATGGACAACCGGGGCGGAGCGCCTCGGGCAATTCGGCCCTGACTACCGCTACCATCTCTGCGATACGAGCGGCTCATTCGCAGAGTGGCGCTATCCGCAACCTGGGGTGCCGATGGATGGATATTACTCAATCTGGGCTATGTGGCCATCGCGGCCGAACAGAACAGGAGCTGCCCGCTATGAAATACTCATTGACGGCCAGTCATTCCACGCCATCCGCGGCAATCACTCGGCCAACGACGGCGATGGCTATGACCAGAGAAAGAACGACGGCCAATGGGTATATCTTGGAACCTACGCCCTTGACCACGATCAAAAGCTGAGTGTCAGATTATATGCCACTCCTCAAGATGTCCGCGCTGATGCGCATTATGTCATGGCGGATGCGGTGAAGTTTGCGTATGAAGGATGTGAGTATGCCGAGCCGCCCATAATCGACAACACAGATACCTGCCGCTACTGGGAGTCCGAATGGGAACAAGATCCAAGTCCAACGCCGCGTAACTGGATCACCGGGAAATCTGGAACTCCTTGCGGTGGTTACTATCGTTATCATGCGCCTGTCACCCAGGATGACAGGCTGAAAGATCGGGCTTCCTGGGCGGTGATCGCGCCGGAAGTCGGGACATATGACATCTATGCCTGGTGGGTGGCTGCGGCTAACAGACCGCTAAATGCTCAATATGAGATTCGTTGTGGAGATCAGGACCCGATCGTAATCGAGAAAAATCAGACTCAGGGTTGTCTCGAATTCTCCTGGCTGACATCGATATCTGCCGAGAGAAACCAGAGAATACGGGTAAGCCTGCCCGCTGCGACACAAGGCTACGTTATCGCTGATGCGATACGATTCCAAAAAAGAAGCCAATAGCCGACCGCTCGATCGAAGATGAGGATATCGATCCGGGAGGAAGCCGTATAGTATGAATCCAGAATGGCGTGTCCTCTCCATCGGGACTACGGAAACACAGGTTTCGGGTAAAGAAGAAAATAGAAAGGCGGCAATTGTGGTGTCTATTCCCACGATTGCCGCTCTTATATGTGAAGTGTAACCCTTTATACATTCTCCAGAGAACCACGGGCCTGCCTGTGGGTAAATGTCAACCCTGGCTCAATCTTCCGCCCCCTATTTCTCGAGAGGCATATAGCTGATGTTCAGCAGATAACTCAGATGATTTTGAAATCTTATAAATTGAACGTGCTCCTCTGCACGTTTGAGAGCCTGAACTCGTCTATCTTCCCATTAAATTTATATGAGTCTGTCGGTGCATATCGGCCGAGATAAAAATCATACCACGATCCGTCTGCTATTTTCCCTGTGTCAGAGTTGCTGTCCTCCAAAACCCCATTTACCCAGATCTCAGCTCCTCGCGCACCCCATGTCGTTGCGACATGATACCATGTCCCCCCCGTCCACATGCTTGTGGTCGAATATAGATAAGGTATCGGACCTGAGAACCATCTCAACTTGCCGGTACCGGGCATAAAAGTCAACTGCATTTCATGCCCCTCCATGTTCACTTTACCCAGCAGCATTTGATAATCTCCCAAACTGCTGCTTATCGTTATATTCGGGCAAAACCATAGTTCGATTGTCCCTTTGTTCGGGGCCGTGTCCAAAAGAGTTCCGCTCGATGCATAGTATGCCCCCGCGCAGTTTAGCGCCGAAGCCCCGAACTTCCCTGGTGCTGTCCAGATTGAGGCGCTTGAGAGTGTTAGATTATAACTTCCTGTTGCGTCTGCTGACGTCGTTCCTGTATTTTCGTTAAAATGATAGAGCGCCACTGTGTTTGCGTCGGGGGTATACGCGCCTTCCGGTGTGGGGGTCAAAGTCGGGATTGGGGTTGGCGTTTGAGTTGGGGTTCGCGTTGGGGTTGGGGTTGGTATCAGAAATGCGGTTCCCGTCTGCACACCCCATCTTCCCGACTCTGTGCAGAAAAATCTCACGCCTGACTTCACATCAGCAATACTTGCGGGGCACTGAATAAACTTTGCCTTGATATCGTCGTAAATATCCTTCATGGTCTTCATCGTCGAGCCGGGCGCTGCGCCGGGTTCCTGAAAGTTCGGCACAGGAGTTACATCTATCCCCGAGTTCAGGTAATTGTAAATTTGCGAGATCGAATACATCCCACTGCCCGCCGAAGGAGCTCCAGGAGCGTCAATGCTCCCCGCAATCGCTTTGCCGCCCATGCCAACCGCGAACATCAAAGCTAACACTAACGTCATCAACTTTCTCATCTTTTTAACTCTCCTTTCTCTTTTTGCCGCAATGACAGTGAGTGATATATTTCCACCGCAGGGGCCATGACCTTGAGCCCTCCCCGACCTGCCATGTGGAATACCTGCACGCAAGCAGATCGCAGACAAGGCATCCGCAAGAGATGCAATGTCAATGCGACTTTACATTCCCGCGCCTTCCGCATCTCTGCGGCTTGAATAGCGTGAACCACAAACTAAAGCTACACTCCTCCTCACGCTGACCCAATACGTTGCGCATGGATCAGTCTATGTGTCAAACTACCCTGATGTCCTCCTGCCCACCCCTAAATGTCAAGGATAAAGATTTGACCCCCGGCACGATGGACTTTACTGTCCCAGGAGACGCGCGTTCACATTTTCAGGCTAAAACAGTGCTTTTCCGCTTCCGCTATTCCATAATTCACTTATTTCCGATGAAGACAAAGCTCTATTCCAAATTCCTACTTCATCTATTGTTCCATCAAACCAATTTGCACTTCCATTCCACGAACCAATATATAAAGGACTTGTCGTTTCTACTGGGAATACAGGTAGATTTCCTGCTTTATTTAGAGCCCCATTAATATAAATCTTTGCCTGATTGCTTCCTGTTCCTTCCATCACTCCGCAAATACAATACCATTGATCAGATGATAAAGCCGTGTCTATTTCTATATAATAATTTCCTCCGTCTCCTGCATACAAAGCTATTAATCCATTTCCTGTTGCTAAAGCATAAGAAGGATAAACTGGAGATTGTTTCATTACAATTGTTTGACCTCCACTTGTTGAATTCCATTTTATCCAAGAACATAAAGTAAAAGCCCCTGTAATATCTAAAGAATTGCTGTCTGCAATAGTAACTTTGCTTCCACTCCCATTAAAGAGATAAGCAGTATTAATTTTTCCATCACTACTCGTAATTCCAGTATTTATTCCATTATTTAAAAATAAACTATCATACGCAGTAGTTGTTTCATCTAATTTATAGTAAGAAACAAGACCACCGTACAAGCTTGACGTTGGTGTTATCGTCGGGGTTATGGTTGGGGTTGGGGTTATGGTTGGATAGATGTACGCACTGCCCGTCTGCACTCCCCAGCTTCCCGACTGAGTGCAGAAGAACGTCTTGCCTAACTCAACATTATCAGCGGTTACATTGCACTGGTCCATCTTCGACACAATGTTGTCATAAATCTGCTTCGTCGTCTTCATCGTCGCGCCGGGGCCTGCGCCGGGTTCCTGGAAACCAGGGACGGGTGTTGTCTTCACACCCGAGTTCAGGTAGTCATATATCTGCGAGAGTGAATACATCCCGCTTCCCGATGAAGGAGCTCCTGGAGAATCAAGACTCCCCGCAACCACCGTGCCGCACAATCCCGCCACAAACATCACGCTTAAAACCACCATTAATATTGTTCTCATCTTTGTTAGCTCCTTTAGTTTGGGTACTGTCAGAAGTTTTCATTCGAATTTTCTCTAACTCACTCACTCCGATCATATTACCTGGGAAGATACTCTCTCCCCCTGTTTTTGCCTATCTTTGCCCTCCTCTTTCTTTTTGCCGCAATGACAATATATGCTATATTTCCACCGCAGAGGCCATGCCCACGGAGGCTATCCTGCACGCCATGTGGGACACCCGCATGCAAGTAGACCGGAGACAGGGCACTCGCAAAGGATGCAATGACAATGCCGCTTTGTGTCCCCGCGCCTTCCCCATCTCTGCGGCTTGAATAACGACTAAAGCCACGCTGCTTCCGCAGTTCGATCCGCTACGTTGCGCACGGATCAGTTTAAGCCAAACTGCCGGAAAATTGTCCTGCGCTCTAAAATTCAAGGATAATTAGCCCACCCCGATATAGTGTCCCCGGAATTGTGAATTGTAGCTACTAATTTACATACCTCACTATTACGATACCGGACCCGCCGTTACCACCAGAAGGTCTGCTTCCGGATCCATTTGAACCGCCACCGCCACCGCCGGAACCTGTGTTTGCTGTTGCGTTTCCACCAGCAACCCCAATACCACCTGCCCCTGCACCACCTGAACCTGCCGCTCCACCGCTTCCGCTTCCCGGCTCTTGACCTCCTCCGCCACCTCCCGCATAAAAACCACCTACACCAGTTCCAGTTGCAGATGCCCATGCTGAATATAAACTTGTACCCGATCCACCATTACCAGCGGTACTTGCATTCGGGGCAGTTTGACCAGCACCACCCGCTCCACCCCCGCCTCCTCCCGCATAATTGGGATGGTTGCTTGTTGCTGCACTACCACCAGAATTTCCTTGCCCAGGAGTTCCAGAACCAGCAGCGCCGGTATTATCCCGACTATTTCCTCCGCCTGATCCACCATTAGAACCAACTCCCGAAATCCAAGCTGTACCGCCACCACCACCGCCTATTGCAGTATTAGAATTAAATATAGAGTTTCCGCCACTTACACCATTTGAATCATTGGCCGTTGACCCAGCACCGCCAGAACCAACCGTAACGGGATATTCTGTACTGCCAGTTACAGAACTTGAACTAACATAAACCACACCGCCAGCACCGCCCCCGCCTGCCGCATAACTTCCACCACCACCACCACCAGCAACAACAAGAACTTCAACATTACCACCTGCGGTAACAGAAAATGTGCCACTTCCAGTAAAGGTATGGTATTTATAGCCTCCAGAATAAGTAATTGTTCCACCGGTAGCGCCAACACCTGGCGTTGGTGTTATGGTTGGGTTTGGAGTTACTGTCGGTCTCGGCAGCGCAACTAATGTTCCCATCTGTATTCCCCAGCTCCCCGCCTGCGTGCAGAAGAACCTCTTGCCAGACTCAACATTATCAGGACCCACATTACTCTGATCCAGCAGTGCCTTAATGGCGTCACCGATCTGCTTTGTCGTCTTCATCGTGCCGGCGGTGGGGCCTGACGTGGGCTCCTGAAAGCTTGTCTGCACCGTGAGCGCTGTCCCGCTCGTCAGATAATCATACAGGTTCTGGAGCGTGTACATCCCGCTCCCCGCTGAAGGGGCTCCCGGAGAGTCAAGGCTCCCGGCAACCGCCGTATACGACAGGCATACCACCGACAACAGGCTTAGAGCTATAGTGAGTAACTTTTTCATTTTGATACCAATCCTTTCTTGATTTATCTTGAAATTGATAAAGGTGAGATTGCCACGTCCCGACGTGGCGGGACTCTCAATGACGATGAGATTACGCAATCACCGGAGGGGCGCGAATAGGATCTAATTTGGCGAGATCGCTTATATTCACCGGAGTATCGTAACACCGGATACGTGCGCAGAAATCATCCCTTCCGAGTCGGAGAGAACAGACTGAATCCGCATCCTCGTCGTATCTCTCATGATTGCTCTTCAGGCCTTTTACAGGAACAGGGCCGCTGCTCATTTCAGAATCATCATGGCCGCCGGCCAATCTGTACCCTACATCTTTTCCAATCTCTTTCCAGGGACCTGAACCGGCCTTCGCAAGATACTGCACATTCCGGCCGGGCCCGAAATGCATCCACCCTGCGTTCTCCCCCCACGCATACCCGTAAAATTGGCCGGTCTCATCAAGATACACCTGCGAATGACTGGTGCGGAAGCTGATCCATCCCGTGACTTCGGAC
>JAPLCW010000167.1 GCA_026392015.1 Candidatus Auribacterota bacterium
CAGAACACGCAGATACAAATACAGCTTGCGGTTAAAACCTCAAGGGTTCAATCTGCTTCTTTTGTTAATCTGCGTTCATCTGCGCAAATCTGCGTCCAAACATTCAGTATATTCATTGCCTCAGTGGTTATGTCCCTTTTAATACGGGCGCCTCGTGAATAATCCAGGCTAGAGAGCCAGGCGATTATGACTTATTTTTTGCGATCGCGCTTTGCGTGCTCTGCACCTCTGCGGTGAAATATTAATCTTTTGAAACAAACGGGGAAAGTCCTGGCAATTTCGGCCAAACTTGGTACATGGTGAACCGGTTGAGAAGAAAGAGCGGCATCCAGATCGAGGACAGGGAGGTATAGGATTCTTGGGTTAAGAGAAGGAGCTTTTTCGGTCAGCAAGTCGAGAGGGGACTTGTAATTGCGTGAGCCGTTTTTACGAGCCAGGTTAAAGAAGTTCTGATAAGTATTCACTTTGCAGAAGAAGTCCTTTCTGTTACGGAAAGATTCTATATCAAAGAATTCATCCTCGATCAAGTTATGAACGGTTTCAACATCAGCCTGAGCATTTTTGCAGCCTGGGGGAATGCGGAGATGAGAGGCTGAGAAGATATTCTCAATGGTGTAGGTAAAGCCGCGATCTTTTTGTTTCATTGTTTGGCCATCAAATTCAGCGCCATTGTCAGTTTGCGCAATGACCTCTCGCAGGGATAGATAGTTCCGAGCCATACGCAAGGAATTGGGCGCCGGTGGAAAGTTCTCTCGCAGTGTATTGATATTTGGGTAGATTGAGTAATTTCATCTGGGGCCAGTAGTTGGGTATATCGTAGAGGTATTTGACATCGAGTTCTATACGGGTGAAAGGCTTATAAGCAGCTTTGACAGCCCGAAGGTCATTTTTTACTTTGTGTTTGCGTTTTCTTTTTCTGGTGGTTGTATTTTGGCGTATGACGCGTGCGATAGAGTTAACGCCCCAAGGTAGATCGAACTCGTATTTGAGGTGCCTGGCGCCGAAAGAAGGCGTTTTTTTGCGGTATGAGAGGATGATCTCAACTGCTTCATGGGGCAGTTTATGTGGGCAGGAGTGAGGCGCACGGCTTAGATTTACAAGGCCAGAGAGACCTTTTTCTTCGAATCGGCGGCACCATTTGATAATAGTGTTAATGGAGCAGCGGAACGTCCTGGCTGCCTTTTTCTTGCCATGCGTTTTGGCATACATTGCCAGGGCAAGGCGGTAATCGTAGATATGGTTTTTAGATCGGATCATGGTAAAATACTCGATGGGACACACAGGTACCTCCTTCTTATTGGATTTAGACGACCCAAATAAGATATTAACAAGGGGGTATGACTGGTGTCCCTTTTTGTTTTATGCATGGAGATTACCTTCAAGTAATATCTCGATGGTGGCGATATCATTAGGGGATTGATCGCCCCATCTATTTTCATCGGTGATAATTTCACTCCATCGAGAGGTAGAGGAACAGTATCTGGAGGCTATGTCTGCGGGATAGGTTGTATTGGTGAAAGTACGTGGCTTGGAGCGCGCTATGGGTCTTGAGCGGTGGAGATTGGGTGTTGCGGCAACCTGGGGCGATGTTTGTGGAGCAAGCGCGCGCAGGAGCTCTTTTAGGAGTGCATAGGTCCGGGGGCCGAAGGAGAGTAATTTTCGCGCGCGCACAGCTGCAGCTCTTCCGGTCGGCCTACGGCCTCCCTCCAGAGCTGCAGCTGTGCGCCATCCCCCCGGTTCATGATGTACCCGTGCATTCCCTCCCGTGTCCCCGTTTTCCCTTGCTCGTGAGGGGTCTTTTATGTACTCTTTCTGTGCGTTGTTTTCACAATTCCAGAAAGAAAGAGGGAGGATGTTGCATGCGTAAGTATGTCTATTCATTCGGAGGGGGAAGAGCCGAGGGCAATGCGGATATGAAGAATCTCCTCGGCGGCAAGGGGGCAAACCTCGCCGAGATGACCAATCTCAAGATACCCGTGCCGGCGGGATTCACCATTACTACGGAAGTCTGTACCCATTGCTATACCCATAAGGGAGACTACCCGCCGGGATTAAAGGGACAGGTCGAGAAGGCTCTCACGCGCGTGGAGAAGGCGATGGGGGCGCGGTTCGGCGATTGCGAGAAGCCGCTCCTGCTCTCCGTGCGCTCAGGCGCCCGCGCCTCGATGCCCGGAATGATGGACACCGTCCTCAACCTGGGGTTGAACGACGAGACGGTGCGCGCACTCGCCGCGCAGACGGGGAACGAGCGTTTCGTGTACGATTGCTACCGCCGTTTTGTGCAGATGTTCGGCGATGTTGTCCTGGGATTGAAACCACAGAGCAAGGATGGCGTTGACCCGTTCGAAGAAATAATCGACAAGAAGAAGGCTGTGAGAAAGATACAGTACGATACCGATCTTTCCGTGAAGGACCTCAGGGAGCTTGTCGAGGAGTTCAAATCCGCGATCCGGGTGAAGACAGGGAAACCGTTTCCCGAGGACCCGTTCGCGCAATTATGGGCGGCAATCGGGGCGGTATTCCACTCATGGGATAATCCCCGCGCGATTTCTTATCGACAGCTCAACAAAATTCCCGACCATTGGGGGACCGCGGTGAATGTCCAGGCGATGGTATTCGGCAACATGGGGAACGATTGTGGGACCGGCGTGGCGTTCACCCGGGATGCCGCAACGGGCGAAAAACGGTTCTATGGCGAGTATCTCCTGAATGCCCAGGGCGAGGATGTCGTCGCCGGAACGCGGACTCCGAAGCCGATCGCCCAACTGAAAAGCGAGATGCCGCGCATATACCGCGAGCTGGAGGGGGTCTACAAGAAACTCGAGCGGCATTACCGGGACATGCAGGACATGGAATTCACCATCCAGAAGGGCAAGCTCTGGTTGCTCCAGACCCGCTCGGGGAAACGGACGGGGTTTGCCGCCATCCGCATCGCCGTGGATATGGTTACGGAGGGGCTGATCAGCAAGGAAGAGGCGCTCCGCCGCATCGATCCGATTCAGCTCAACCAGTTCTTGAGGCCTGTCTTTGACAGGGAGGAAAAAAAGAGGGCGGTGGAGAGCGGGCGTCTCCTCGCACGCGGACTCAATGCGGGCCCCGGTGCAGCATCGGGGAAGGTCGTTTTCAATGCAGCGGATGCCGAGGAGTGGGCCGGACGGGGCGAGAGGGTTATCCTTGTCCGTAGTGAAACGTCGCCGGAGGATATCCGCGGCATGTCCGCGGCCCAGGGGATTCTCACCGCGCGCGGCGGGATGACGTCGCACGCGGCGCTGGTCGCCCGCCAGATGGGCAAGGTCTGCATCGTCGGGTGCAGCGCGCTCCAGATCGACTACAGGGCGCGGGAGATGCGCGCGAGGGGAATCGCAATTAAGGAGGGAGACTCGATCTCCATTGACGGATCCACGGGCGAGGTCATCAGCGGGGAGATAAAAACGTTTCCCTCGGAGGTGCTGAGGGTGCTTCTTCACAAGAGCATGAAGCCGAAGGAATCCTCGGATTACCGTTACTACGCGAAGCTGATGGCCTGGGCGGACGGGATACGAAGGTTGGAAATTCGTACCAACGCGGACCAGCCGGACCAGGTGGCAAATGCGGTTGCCTTTGGCGCGGAGGGGATCGGCCTGTGCCGGACGGAGCATATGTTTTTCGAGGGCAATCGGATCGACTCGATGCGCGAGATGATCCTCGCCGAAAATACCGAGGGTCGCCGCGCGGCGCTCGCGAAACTTCTCCCGATTCAGCGAGAGGATTTCAAAGGGATTTTTCGCGTGCTGAAGGGGAAGCCGGCCACCATACGGACGCTGGATCCCCCCCTCCACGAGTTCCTCCCGCACGGGGCAGCGGAGGTGAAGGACCTGGCTCAGAAGATGGGTGTCACGGAGGAGCGGCTCTGGCAGAAGATCGCGAGCCTGCGCGAGGCGAACCCGATGCTCGGACTCCGGGGGTGCCGTTTGGGGATTGCCTACCCTGAGATCACCGAGATGCAGGCGAGGGCGATATTAGAGGCGGCCTGCGAGGTTGCCAAAGAGGGAATCGCGGTGAGGCCCGAGATCATGATCCCACTTGTGGGGATGGCGAAAGAGCTGGAGATGCAGAAGGCAGTGGTGGACAGGGTTGCCGCGCAGGTGTTCTCGGAACAAAAGAAAAAAGTGAGCTACACTGTCGGGACGATGATCGAGCTTCCCCGCGCCGCGATCACGGCGGGGGAGATCGCGCGTTTTGCGGAGTTCTTCAGCTATGGGACAAACGACCTCACCCAGACAACATATGGAATGTCCCGCGACGATGCCGGCCCCTTCCTCGCAAAGTATCTGGAGGAGCGGATCATATCCTCCGACCCTTTTGAGTCGGTTGACCAGGAGGGGGTGGGCTACCTGATGAGACTCGGTGTCGAGCGCGGCAGGAAGACAAGGGCGGATCTGAAGGTGGGAATCTGCGGCGAGCATGGCGGGGAGCCGGAATCGGTGAAGTTCTGTCACAGGGTGGGCCTTAATTATGTAAGCTGCTCTCCGTTCCGCGTCCCGATCGCGCGTCTGGCTGCTGCGCAGGCCGTGCTGGAGGAGAAGGCGGAATCGTCGAAGAGAGGCCGGAAACGCGTGTCGGCGTAACGGCGTATCGGCGTATCAGCATATTGACGGACGACTTCTGCTTTTCGAGTTCCATGCATTTTGTATGGTGGAGTGGGATTTTTTCTCTCCATAGTTAATCGCAGGGGATACGGGTTTACATGGGACCACCGAAGGACACCATCCAACTCTATCTGAGGGACATCGGGACGATAGCGCTGCTCAGCGCGGATGAGGAGTACGCTCTCGCAAAAAAGGCGGCCCGCGGCGACGACAATGCGCGGCAGCATCTCATCAAGGCGAACCTGAGACTCGTCGTGAAGATCGCCAAGAAATACTCGCATTTCGGTCTCTCCCTGCTCGATCTTATCGAAGAGGGGAACCTCGGACTGATGAAGTCGGTGGGAAAATTCGACCTGAAGAGGGGAAACAGGCTCAGCACCTATGCCGCGTGGTGGATAAGGCAGTTCATCCTCCGCGCCCTCTCGAACCAGGGGAAACTGATCCGCATCCCGGTGTATATGATGGAGAAGATACGCAAGGTGCGCAAGAAAGAGGATGAGATCACGCAGAAGTTCGGCAGGCCCGCCCATCCGAAGGAGATCGCCCACGCGCTCAAAGTTCCGGTGGAGAAGGTGCGGGAGATGCTGGAGATGGATAAGAAGCCGAGATCTCTCTCCTCGCCCATTGATGGGGACGGTGTCAGGGAGCTGATCCACGTGATCGAGGATGAAGACTCGGTCAGGCCCTCTCAGGTAGTGTTCGATGACATTGTGCGAAAGAACATCGCCGATCTCCTGTGTCATCTGAGCGATCGGGAGGCGGGAATTTTAAAAATGCGCTTCGGACTCCCCGGCGGTGTGCCGAAGACACTCACGCAGATCGGCAAGAGATATGGGATAACCCGCGAGCGCGTAAGGCAGATACAGGAGGCGGGCCTCAAGAAGCTGAAGTCGATTCTCGATGAGAAGAGGCGATCCGCCCTGGGTGTTACGCCGTAAACTAGACATCTTCATAATCTAGTAGTTAGGGATTAGTAGTTAGGGGTTGGACCAGTAGTTAGGGATTAGGGGAAAAGTATCTAGGAAGTATAGCGTCCGGTATATACGTAGTCCCGTCCCTAGCCCCTAACTACTAATCCCTAACTACTGGCTTCGGGGGTTGAGTGGAGGAAGGATTCGATGAACGTCACCATTCAGGATTTAAAAGCGGCGATCCGGAGCGTGCCTGATTTTCCGAAACCGGGCATCGTCTTCCGGGATATCACCACTCTCATCAAGGAGGGGAGGCTCTTCAGGGCGGCGGTGGATGCCCTCTGCGAGTGGTGTCGGCCCAAGGGTGTTGATGCGGTTGTATGCATGGAATCGAGGGGCTTTATTTTCGGCGCGGCGATTGCATACCGTCTCGGGGCGGGTATCGTGCCCGTGAGGAAGAAGGGGAAGCTCCCGTACGAAACCTACTCGGTGGAGTACGAGCTTGAGTACGGCACCGATGCACTGGAGATGCACCGCGACGCATTCCCGAGGGGGAGCAAGGTGCTCATCGTGGATGATCTCCTGGCGACCGGAGGGACCGCGGCCGCAACGACACGGCTCCTGGATAATCTCGACGCACGCGTGTTGGGAATCGGATTTATCGTCGAGCTCTCATTCCTCAAGGGCAGGGAGAAGTTGAGCGGATACGATGTTTTCTCCCTGATAAAGTACGAGTCGGAAGCGGAGTGAGAGAAACGTGTCGGCGTGACGGAGTGTCGGCGTAGCATCGTTCATTGATGGTCGTTGTTTCGCCGATACGCCGACTCGCCGACTCGCCGATACGGTTAGTACGGCGCCCGTAGCTCAGAAGGATAGAGCACAAGATTCCTAATCTTGGGGTCGCCAGTTCGATTCTGGCCGGGCGCACCAGCACTACGGCAACAAAGGTGTAAGGTTTAAAGTGTAAGGCAGAACTATGATTTTACTATTCTTTGGGATTTGGGATTTGGGATTTGGGATTTTTCCCCCTAGGATTTGTCTTTATGATTGATTTTCACACGCACTCTTTTTTGAGCGATGGGGATCTCATCCCGTCGGAGCTGGCGGCGAGGGCCCAGGCGAACGGATATCGCGCTTTGGGGATCGCGGATCACGTCGACGGTTCCAATGCGGATCTCGTCGTGCCGCGCCTCGTAGCCGTCTGCCATGAACTCAGCGATGTCATGGGGATGGCGGTCATCGCCGGCGTGGAGATCACGCACGTTCCGCCGCGACTGATCGGGTCGCTCGTTGTGCGGTGCAGGGAGATGTGCGCGGAGTACATCATCGTGCACGGCGAGACGGTTGTGGAACCGGTCGCGCGGGGAACGAACGACGCCGCTCTCGATGCGGGCGCGGATATTCTCGCGCACCCCGGGATGTTGACTCCCGCGCAGGCTAGGAAAGCGGCGGATCGCGGAATTCTGCTGGAGCTTTCGGCGCGCAAAGGGCACTGCCTCACAAACGGGCACGTTGCGAGGTGCGCAACCGCCGCGGGGGCGGGGATGATCATCGGATCGGACGCGCACGCGCCATCGGACTTGCTCACGAAGGCGGCGGCGGTGTGCATCGCGCGCGGAGCGGGTCTCACCGACAGGGAGACTCGGCGCGTGCAGCAGAATGCCGAAAATCTGCTGAAATCCATAAGGAATAAATAACTTTATATTTCTTGGCTCAAGAAGGATTATTGTGAGTCCAAGAATATAACCCGGATTATTCAGCAGACGAATAAAAGATCAATTTAAAAAGCTTAACGTATGTAACCGCGGATTACGCGGATTGGGCGGATTACACAATGCGAATCCGCGTAATCCGCGGTTAAAACATTAAAAGTTGGTGAATAGATCAGACTAATATATCCCTCCCCCTGTGAAGGGGGAGGATAAAGGTGGGGGTGATTACTTTTGATCTGGTTTCACGGGACCGTATCAGGGAAACCTGGTGCGAAGGAGATTTAGTTCACAGGAGGAATACCATGGCGCGGAGAGATCGTTGGGACCGGCACCCGGAAGACAGCTTCGTCAGGGGGACATATTCGATAATCGATTTTTTCATGCTCCATAAGACGTTGTGTGCAGGGGTGCTGGCGGTTGTATTCGGCGTAGGGCTTGGCGCGCTCGCCTACTGGAATCATATGAGGTCGTTCAACGAGAGCGCGTTTGCAGCGTTTGAGTCCGCCAAGGGAGCAGAGGATTACAGGAATGTCGTGGACATCTACCCCGGCAGCGTGGTGGAGCCGATGGCGCTCTTCTACCGGGGGAGAAAGTTGCTTGATGCGAAGCAATACGACGAAGCGACCGCTGCGTTCTCTACGTTCATCTCCGATTACCCTACCCATATGATGGCGCCAAGCGCCTTCGCGCTCATGGGTATGATTCTGGAACAGCAGAAGAAGTTTGAGGAGGCTGTGGAGAGCTACCGCGCGCTGGTGGAACGATATCCTGCATCATACGTCGCGCCGTTTGTCCTGCTCAGTACGGGGGGATGCGATGAGAAGCTCGGCAAGCCGGAAGATGCGAAAAAGGCGTACGAGAAGATCATAACGGACTATCCCGAATCCAGTTGGAAAAAAGAGGCTGAGGAGAGGATGGGGAAACTGAAAAGAAGTAGTTAGTAGTCAGTAGTTAGTAGTTAGGGGAACCGCATAATGCTTCCAAGAAAAACAGGGGAATTATATTCGTTCCATTCGTCCAATTCGTGGTTAAGTCTAAAAATCAGTAGCGAGTAGCCAGTAGTGAGTAGTCAGGGAAATTGCATAATGTTGTAAAGAAGTAACAGACGAAATTGTATTCGTCCATTTCGTGTCTGCACGCCGGAGTGCGTTTCTGCACGCAAGCGTGTAATTCGTGGTTAAGTCAAGTAGTTCCCCGTAAGACTAATGCCTTATCCAAAGGGGTAAGGGGTCACTTATGGGTGGTATCTATTTCGCTTGTCATCCCCGCGAAAGCGGGGATCCATTATGAAACCTGGATTCCTGCTCGAGTTTACACTGAGCGCAGTCGAAGTGCAGGAATGACATATTCAGCAATGGATGATAACATAGTTGAAATTAAAGGGGACCTCTCCGTAAGCTTTTAAGGTGACGTCCGCTCTCCGATATTATTTCCCAGGAGAAATCCTGGCTTTTTTTATCGCAGCTTTCCGCGATCATCGGTAAGGACCGCGGTAGCGCTCCCAGAGGGAACTCATGAGCTTCGCCAAGATCGTCAAGGAAGTACTTTTTACCAAAGAGCAGATTAAAAAGCGGGTAGATGAGATGGTGTCCCGCATCGACAAAGACTACCAGGGGAAGGATCTTGTCGTCGTGGCGCTGCTCAAGGGGAGCGTGGTGTTCCTCGCCGACCTCGTGCGGGGTTTCACGAGGCCCCTGGCATTCGATTTCATCGGCGTGAGCAGCTATGGCAGCAGCACCAGCTCGATCGGGATGGTCACGCTCGAGAAGGGGATCACCGTCGATATCACCGGCAAAAGCGTGCTCGTTGTGGACGATATTCTCGATACGGGCCGTTCGCTTAATTTTGTAAAGAACTACCTTCAGAAGTTCAAGCCGAAGGAGATCAAGATCTGCGTCCTGCTGGAGAAGAAGGAGACGCGCCTCATGGATGTCAGGGCAGACTACGTGGGCTTTGAGATTCCGAATGTTTTTGTCCTCGGCTACGGGCTCGACTACGAAGACAGATATCGCCACCTCCCCTATATTGCCTCTTTGAAAGAAGAGTATTATAATGAGTTGAGTGCGAAGATTACAGAGCCCTCGGAGGGCATCGTCCAGGATCGAACTGCGGGATCGTCTAATGGTAGGACGGCTGGCTCTGGACCAGTTGGTCTAGGTTCGAATCCTAGTCCCGCAGCCAGTAATACTGCAAAAAATGTGTAAGAACTACAGCAACAAAGGTGTAAAGTTTAAAGTGTAAGGTAAAAGAGACGGGAACTACGGGAAGAAAAGTGTAACGTCCAAGGTGTAGAGTCCGGTATCTTCTTCGACTTTAAACCTTGAACTTTACACCTCTGTTGCTGTAGGCGCGGCGCCATCGTCTAGTCTGGTCTAGGACGCCGGGTTCTCAACCCGGTAACTGGGGTTCAAATCCCCATGGCGCTACCAGAACTACAGCAGTAAGCGGTAAGCAAAAAGCAAGAGGCAAGGAGCAGAGAGCTAATAGCCTGGATTATTCACGAGGCGCGCGTAGTAAAAGGGGCATAACCACTGAGGGCACTGAGTATTTGGACGCAGATTTGCGCAGATGAACGCAGATCAACAAAAGAAGCAGATTAAACCCTTGAGGCTTTAACCACAAGCTGGGATGGAGGCATATAATGCAGGTGATACAGAGATTCCATAAGAAGATGTGCACGTTTAAGAATCTGGACGTAAAAGTGAGCTATGAGGGGGTCAGGGAGCGCGGCAATCCCAATGTGGACTGGCACCCGATAGAGTGTTTGAACATGACCGAGGAGTGTGTGGGGGCGAAGTGCCGCTTCACAAAGAAGCCGGGAGCGAACAAGAACTATCTGAAGTGATGCGTTGCGAGATGCCGGGGATGAGAGGGGGCTGCGGGAAAGGCAGCCCTCATCTTTTTTATGCTTTGATTGTCCCGAATTTCCGGATAAAAACCGCGCCGGCCATGGGTGAGATCAGACCAATTAGTCCCCGCTCTTATCCGCTAGCCTGGATTATTCACGAGGCGCGCGTAGTAAAAGGGGCATAACCACTGAGGGCACTGAGTATTTGGACGCAGATTTGCGCAGATGAACGCAGATCAACAAAAGAAGCAGATTAAACCCTTGAGGCTTTAACCACAAGCT
>JAPLCW010000110.1 GCA_026392015.1 Candidatus Auribacterota bacterium
CAATGAGGCGGCGAGAGCATAGCAAAGCTTGACAGCTTAGACTGAGGATCAGCTTAAGCGGAATAAAAAGTAAAAGGCGCGGCGTAAAAATGGGGGGAGAAAACAAGATCTAACCCCCCTCACCCTAACCCTCACCCCCCAATTCATTGGGGGGAGAGGGAAGGTCTAAAGTGTAACCTATGTCCTCGGTCTAAAGTGTTACCTATGTCCTCGGCCGAACGTGGGGGGTACGCTGCAGCGAAGAGCGCAAGAGTTGAGGGGTAGCTCCACGGATACGGAACGGGAGTTATGGAAGCATATTCGCCGGGAGCAAATTGGAGGATATAAGTTTCGAAGGCAGCACCCGATAGGAAATTACATCGTCGATTTTGTCTTTCTTAAAAAAAATATTGTAGTGGAACTGGATGGAGGACAGCACCGAGAACGTAGAATATACGATGAGAAGCGCACCGCATGGCTTGCGGAGAGGGGATATCAAGTATTGAGGTTCTGGGATAACGAGATATATAATAACATCGAGGGTGTGAAGAAGGTGATTTGGGATGCCGTGCCCCCCCACCTTGATCCTTCCTTCGACAAGGTCCCTTCGACTTCGCTCAGGGTCTTCGACAGGACAGGCTCCCCTCAAGAGGGGAGGAGATTAAAAAGAGATATCCCACAAAGGAAGAAGAGAACAAAGGAAGCGGTCTACCTCGGACTCGGTTCCAATATCGGCGACGGGGAGCGGCAGATCAGGCGGGCGCTCCGGGCGATCGATGCGGTGAAGGGCGTTGCAGTCCGGAGGGTTTCCGCACTCTATCTCTCCGAGCCTGTGGGCGGGCCTCCGCAGCCGTGGTACTCGAATGCGGTTGCGGAAATTGAGACTTCTCTGACGCCGGAGGAACTGCTCGATGCCCTCCAGCGCATTGAGGCGGATATGGGGAGGGTGAGGGCGCAACGGAACGCTGCGCGGCCTATTGACCTGGACATTCTGCTTTTCGGGGAACGCATGATTGCGAGCCGGTCGCTTACGATTCCGCATCCGAGGATGACGGAGAGGCGTTTCGTGCTCGAGCCGCTGGCGGAGATCGCGTCTGATATTGTTCATCCGGCGAATAGACTCACCGTGGAGGCGCTGCGGAAAAATCTCGCAGATGGGCACAGGGTTATCAGGAAAGGATGCGTTTATGAAAGATACTAAGGTAACCGCCGTTTCGCTCCAGGAAATGAAGGGGCGAGCAGAAAAGATCGTCTCCCTCACCGCCTATGACTATTATACCTCCCGCATCCTGAATGAAGCAGGCGTGGATATGATTCTGGTGGGGGATTCGCTCGGAATGGTCGTTCTGGGATATCAGAACACCCTCCCCGTGACGATGGAGGAAATGCTCCACCACACACGGGCCGTCGCGCGCGGAAATACGCGAGCTCTGCTCGTGGCGGACATGCCGTTCATGTCCGTCGGGGTGAGTAGCGAGGAAACGGTGCGGAATGCCGGAAGGTTTGTGAAGGAGGCCGGAGCGGAGGCCGTGAAGATAGAGGGTGGCGCGGAGATCGGACCCCACGTCGAGTCTGTGGTGCGGGCGGGAATTCCCGTCCTCGGGCATATCGGCCTGACGCCGCAGGATGTTTTGGTTATGGGGGGCTACAAGGTACAGGGACGGGGAGACAAGGCTGAGCGAAAGCTGCTGGACGATGCCCGCGCGTTGCAGGAGAGGGGCGTATTCGCGTTGATCCTGGAATGTCTGCCCGCAACGCTTGCGAGAAAGATCACCGAATCGGTTCTCATTCCGACGATCGGGATAGGGGCGGGGCTGCATTGCGATGGTCAGATCCTCGTCCTTCACGATATACTGGGCATGTATGCGGGGCACAAGGCGAGATTTGTAAAGGCCTATGCGCAGCTCGGAGAGGCAATGAAGGAGGCGGTAGGCATATATTTTTCGGAGGTCAGGAAGGGAGTATATCCGGACGGGGACCATTCATATTGATGCGAGTCGGCGAAACGGCGAGTCGGAGAACGGGCGAGCGTTCATGAGTGTTGGAGTGAGGGAGTGTGGGGGTATAAAACTTGTAGGGGAGTATCGGAGTATGGGGGTAACGGGGTCCGGATTAACAGGGGAACAAAAGAATGAGAATCATCACTGCAATTAAGGAAATGCAGAGCTACGTGAAGCATAACTACAGGAGAGGGCGCAAGATCGCGCTCGTCCCCACGATGGGGTATTTTCACGACGGCCATGTGATGCTCATCCGTGAGGCGCGGAAACTCTGCGACAGGCTTGTCGTGAGCATCTTCGTCAATCCTCTCCAGTTCGGACGCGGTGAGGACTTCGCCACGTATCCCCGTGACATGAAAAGGGACCTCGATCTCGCCAAGGAGGAAGGGACAAATGTTGTATTCGCACCGACCGCGGACGAATTCTATCCTCCCGGATATTCGACTTTTGTCGATGAGGAGAAAATCTCAAAGAAACTGTGCGGGGGATTCCGCCCTGGTCACTTCAAGGGAGTCACCACGGTCGTGGCAAAGCTATTCAACATTATTCGGCCGCATACCGCCGTCTTCGGGCAGAAGGACGCCCAGCAGGTGGCAATCATAAAGAAGATGGTGCGTGAGCTCAGCTACCCGATACACATCATTGTAATCCAGACCATCAGAGAAAAAAATGGGCTTGCGTGCAGCTCCCGCAACGAATATCTCACTGTCCATGAGCGGAAGGATGCCGCGCTTCTCTACGCATCTCTCCAGAAGGCCCAGGATATGGTCAAGGCGGGGGTGAGGGATGCAGGCAAAATCGCGGAATCGATACGGGCGCATCTCGCGAGTTCTCCCGTGATCAAGCCGGAGTATGTCGAACTGGTGAATCCAAACACGCTCGAGAGGGTATCTCAGATCGGGGAGCGAACACTCATCGCCCTTGCCGCCCATGTCGGGATGACCCGCCTGATTGATAATATCTTCGTCGAACCATAATTACGCATTGTGCATCATGTATGCGCGCACTATAGGGCAATTGATATATTCCCCGCCCCTTAGAATATCCGGAGTTATCCGCACAGGTGGAACGGCGCACAATGCACTCCCGCCTACGGACGATCAAGTTACCGCGGAATGCCAAATCAGTCCTTAAGGCATCGCACTGACCCAGCCCGCACTTTTGTTCGCGGCTGTCGAAGAGCGCCCTCATGACCGACCTGTGTGCCGTGACCCCAGTAATGGCTGGAATCCTGTTCGATTGCCGAGTCGGTCATCCCCAGCTCAAGTCGGTGTGCAGAGGTGTGGTCCTCGGCGACGCAGCCGGCAAGCGGCAGTGCAAACCCATATCCGGTTGTGGACATGAGAACCGTACCCGCCGGGTCGCAGCTGAAATCGTCGTATCGGTTGAGATCGCATGTCCCCGTTGACAGATACGATTCCAACACACCCCATTCGGCATCGGTGGGAAGGTGCCAGCCGGAGGGACACACCACCATGGCCACCGACCATTGATAGAGCAAACCTTCGCCATAGTCAGTTCCGTTGTAATAACCACACCATCCTTTATCCACATAATTCTCCCAGACCACCTCTTTACATCCATTGTTATAATCCAGGTTTTCCTTCATCCAGCATTGGCTCCCGATCAATACGGTATGGTACGTTTTGGCGCCGTAGACAACGCTGTTTGTTCCACATGCGAAGGTCGGTGTCGGCGTTATTGTTGGCGTTGACGTGGGTGTCGATGTCGGCGTCGGCACTAACTGCGCAGTCCCCGTCCGCACTCCCCAGCTTCCCGGTACCGTGGAAAAGAACTTCTTTCCCTGCTTCACAGCGGCAATGGTTGTATCGCACGCGGCGAACTTCGCCTTGATGTCCTCGAATATCTGCTTCGTCGTCCTCATAGTCGGGGCGGGAGCCGCGCCGGGTTCCCGGAAGCCGGGCAAGGGTGTCGCATCTATTCCCGAGTTCAGGTAGTCATAAATCTGCGTAAGGCTGTACATCCCGCTCCCCGATGAAGGCGCGCGGGAAGAGTCAATGTTTCCCGCGACCGCCATTCCACTCAGGCCTATCGCAAATATCAAATTTAGCACCGATGTCATCAATCTTTTCATCTGTCAGTCCTTTCTGCTTCAGTTGTAACGGTAAACCTTCGGTTACCCTTCTCCTTTTCGTCCGGGTGTCCCGTCATGTCTGTCACACGGCATCCCTCTTCCAACCCGATATCTTCCCATGGAGTGGGATCGATTTTTGCACCATACCTTACGGTGCCCCACTTGAACGGCATTCACTCCAGACTACATGCAGGCAGCAATTTTTGTGCCAAAACTCCAATTTTCCTTCAGTAAGCGAAAATTAATTGTATTCGCCCTAAGGCGAACTAGTTGCAGAAATACGCGCCAGGAGGATAATTCTCTATTTGCCCTGAGAATGCATCAATTGCATACTTTGTTTACACCCCCCTGGTAATGGGTCAGTCTTGGGGGGTATCCCTTTCACTTGTCATCCCGGCACTTCGACTGCGCTCAGTGTAAACTCGAGCGGGGATCCACTATGAAACCTGGATTCCTGCTTTCGCAGGAATGACATATTAAGCAATGTACCCGCCGGCTGTCCTTCATTCCGAGATCATCGTCATGGAAGAGGCCATCGTGTGAGAGATCGTGCTGTGAGAGATCGTGCTTGCAAAAATGCTCGGGAGGGGCGATCATAGAATGCAAACACTCAGAAGGCGTGAAATAATCAGATTCCTGAATTTGTGTATTTGCATATCTTCTATTGTGGGGGCTTGATTTATCAAGCCCTTTAGCGAGGCTCGGATGAAACTTGTCCTGAGCCTGCCGAAGGATCCGACCCCTACAGCAGTAGGCAAAACCAATTTTTCGCACCTTCTTACTGATTGTGAACTGACCCCCGGTGGCTGATTTCTCACCGATTTAATTGCCGGAATGGTTCTTTCGCACCAGGTGATTATTGACAAAGCGTCAGTGCAGGGAATGATGAACTATAATAATGGAATTGCAGAGAAAATTAGTCGTTTGAAAAACGAGCGTAACGCCGTCGTCCTTGCGCACAACTACCAGCGGGGAGAGGTGCAGGAGATCGCGGATTACGTGGGAGACTCTCTGGAGCTCAGCCGGGAGGCGACGAAGACACACGCGAAGGTGATCGTCTTCTGCGGCGTCTATTTCATGGCCGAGAGCGCCTCTATCCTGAATCCGGAGAAGACGGTGCTTCTGCCTGTCCTCGAGGCCGGCTGCCCGCTGGCCGATATGCTGAGCGCGCCCCAGCTCGCGGAGTGGAAGGGGCAGTACCCGGGGCGGCCGGTGGTGACCTACATCAATTCAAGCGCGGTGGTGAAGGCGGAGAGCGATATCTGTTGCACGTCCTCCAACGCCGTCGAGATCGTCAATTCGCGTGAGTCGGATGAAATTCTCTTTGGCCCCGATATGAATCTCGGGGCGTATGTGCAGTCGAAGACGCGCAAGAGGCTGATCCTCTGGAGAGGGTACTGTGCGACGCACGCATGGGTGCGTGAGGAAGAGGTCGTGAAGGCGAAGCGGGAGCACCCTCGGGCCGAGGTGATTGCCCACCCGGAGTGCAGCGCCGAGGTTTTGCGCCACGCCGACCATGTGTGCAGCACATCCGGCATGTTCTCCACCGCTAAAAAATCCCCCGCCCGTGAATTCATCATCGTTACAGAGGCGGGCATCCTGCATCGCCTGAAGAAGGAAAATCCGGGCAAGGCATTCTATCTCGCCTCACCGCGGCTCTTCTGCCCGAACATGAAGTTGACAACGCTCGCCTCTGTGGCTCGCGTCCTCGAGACAATGGAGCACAAGGTGCAGGTTGATGAGGAAATCAGGCAGCGGGCCGCGCGGGCGCTGGAGAGGATGCTGCAGGCGAGCCGGGGGAATACGAATGGGCGAGCCGGCGAACCGGCGAATGGGTGAACCGGGGAAGGACGAGTGGGCGAATCGGAGAATGGGTAAAAGGGGGAATCACGAAACGGAGAAACGGCGATAGGGCGAGATAAGGTATAATAGTCTCCTCACAGACTTGTCTTCTCGCCCATCCGCCGGTTCGCCGGCTCGCCTACTCGTCCCTCTCCGACTCGCCGATTCGGGATTGATTCCCAATTTAGAATATGATCAAAAAATATATTACCAACACATACGGCAGCGCTGTGGTTGACACAGTGGTGCTTCTCCTTCTCTTCGGGACTGCATTGTTTATCGGCCTCGGTCGCACCCCGCTCCTGAACCCCGACGAATCGCGTTACGCGGAGATACCGCGCGAGATGATCGAATCAGGCGACTATGTTACCCCGCGCCTCAATTATGTGAAATACTTTGAGAAACCGCCGCTCCACTACTGGATGGTTTCCCTCTCGCTCCGGGTGTTGGGGATGGACGAATTCGGAGCCCGCGCTGTCAGCTCTCTCGCGGGGCTTCTCTGCATCGTGGTTGTGTATGCGCTCGGGCGATATATGTTCGACCGGAGAGCGGGGCTCCTATCGGCGATGGTACTGGGTGGTTCGGTGGGATATCTGGTTCAGGCACGGCTGAACATCATCGACATTCCCCTTACGCTTTTCATGACAGCTGCTCTGGGATCGTTGTATGCGGGCATCAGTAGAGACAACGAATGGCGCAGGCAGTATATCTACCTTTTTTATCTTTTCACGGCGCTGGCAACGCTCACGAAGGGACCGATCGGGATCCTCCTGCCTTTCGGCATAGGCATAGCCTACATCGCTCTGCGAGGCGACTGGAAAATAGTCAAGGAGATGCGTTTTTTTAGCGGGATAGCGCTCTTTCTGGCGGTGAGCGCGCCATGGTTCATCCTGGTTTCTGCAAGGAACCCTGAATTTGCTCGCTTCTATTTCATCCACGAGCACTTCGTGCGTTATCTCACAAAAGAGCACGGCCGCTATGAGGCGCCATGGTTCTTTCTGCCTGTTCTCATAGGGTGTCTCTTCCCGTGGTCGTTGTTTCTCCCCTCCGCGGTGAGAGATTATTTTAAGGAAAAGCGCGCAGGCGGTCCCGCGCCGCGCCTTTTCCTGTTGATCTGGGGACTGCTGATATTCGTCTTTTTCTCCCTGTCTTCCTCCAAACTCGTTCCCTACATCTTGCCCATGTTCCCCGCCGCAGCGCTGTTGATCGGACAAACTCTTTCATCAGCCTTCGATGGCGGCATCGCGACCATCCGCCGCACATCCCTTCTGATTGTGGTGATCCTTGCTCTCGGCGCTGCGGGAATGGCGATCTACCCGCTCATGGCCTCGGAACCCTATGTGACGACTCTCGGGGGGGTGATGCTCGCGTTGATCCTGGCCTGCGGGGCGGTCGGCGCCGCGGGCGGATTAAGGCGCGGAAGTGTCGCAGGTGTGTGTGCAGCCATTTTCCTGTGCGTCTATGCTTTGGAGTACATCGGACCGCCGGCAATGAGGGCGAGGTTTGTGAAGAAGAGGTCCCTTCGCGAATTGGGACTCCTGGTAATGAAAGAGGTGCCTTCGGAAGACATTTGTTATATGTATGGGTTTTACTCCCAGGATTTGAGCTTCTATGCCCGGCGCCGGTTTGCTGTTGCAGGTGTCCGCAATGAACTTGAGTATCGGGGTGCACGCAACACCGCAGATGCATGGTTCCCCAGGTATCCGGAGTTTTACAGGCTCTGGGACGCGGGTGGGAGGATAACGGCGGTGATTGACGAGCATGACATCCCCCTATTGCTGAAGAAAGTGAAAAAATCTGTGCGGACGCTTGGTGTCTTAGGCGATAGGCGAGTCATTGCAAACTGGGAATGATATTCGAATCGTCGAGAGGGAGAACGCGCTCAGAGAACACGTGACGGCGTAGGGCGTGTCGGCGTGACGGCGTAACATCAAACGGGACGTAACATGCGCACACGTTTTTTCCGGCGATTATGAACGTATGGTAGTATGTACGTTATGCAAATGTTTTTACGCCGTTCCGCCGACACGCCCTACGCCGTTACGTTCTTCCCGGCTGTGTCCAACAGGTAACTATAATCATGATACTCAGGGTCACTAATCTCAAAAAATACTTCCCCGTCGAACAAGGGGTATTCTCCGGCGCGAAAGGGTGGGTGCGCGCTGTGGACGGCATCTCGTTTGCCATCGGGGAGGGGCAGACGCTCGGCCTGGTGGGCGAGAGCGGGTGTGGAAAAACCACCGTGGGAAAGTCGATCCTCAGGCTCATCGAACCGACCGAGGGGGATATTGTGTTTGATGGCGTCCCCGTTCTATCGCTCCAGGGAGAACGACTCAGGAAGTTGCGGCGGCGGATGCAGATCATATTCCAGGACCCCATCTCTTCCCTGGATCCACGCATGACCATCGGGGCAACCGTCGGGGAGCCGTTGCGGGTGCATGGCATCGCGCGGGGAAAAGAGCTCCAGGAAGCCGTGGCGGGGCTCCTCAAGAAGGTCGGTCTCCCCCCGGAATCTCTCAACCGTTATCCCCATGAGTTCAGCGGTGGGCAGCGGCAGAGGATCGGTATCGCACGCGCGCTCGCTCTTCAGCCCAAGCTCCTTGTCTGCGATGAGCCGGTGTCTGCGCTCGATGTTTCCATACAGGCGCAGATCGTGAACTTGCTGGAAGAGATTCAGGAGGAGATGAATCTTTCCTATCTTTTCATTTCCCATGATCTCCGCGTGGTGGAACATATCTCCGATTGCGTGGCGGTCATGTATCTTGGGAAAATAGTTGAGGCGACGGGAAGGGATGAGTTGTACGACAACCCGCTCCATCCTTATACCAGGGCGTTGCTTTCGGCAGTCCCGGAAATCGGTCGTCCGATTTCGCAGGTGAGAGGGAAGATCAGCGGCGAAGTTGCCTCCGCAATCAACCCGCCCTCCGGGTGCCGTTTTCATCCGCGATGCCCGCACCGGATGCATATATGCCCCCTGGATGAGCCACCCCTTGGCGAGGTATGCCCGGGACATAAGGCGGCGTGCTGGCTGTATGAGTAACGAATCGCCGAATCGCCGAATCGGCGATTCAGCGGGGCGCGAATGGGCGAGCCGGCGAACCGGCGAATCGGCGAAACTGCGAATCGGCGAATCATGAGTGGCCAGTCGGAGAGGGACGCAAGGGCGAGGGGGAAATTACGAGACGGAGAAACGGCGAGTGGGCGAGAGGGCGAGATAAAGTATATTATTGTTCTCGCAGCTTTTTCTTCTCGCCGATTCGCCCCATCGCCCACTCGCCGACTCAGATAGCATGAGAAACATGATTATATCCCGAACCATTACATGTGTCTTCATAGTCGGTGTCGCTCTGGCAACAGCCGGCTGCGGCGAAAAAGAGCATCGCGCGGACTATGTATTTGAGAACGGAACCGATGTGCAGACGCTCGACCCGGCCCTCATGACTGGGCAGCCGGAGCACCGGATCGCATCAGCAATTTTTGAAGGCCTCAGCGCGCGGAGCCCGACAGGGTCAGAGATACTCCCCGGCGTGGCGAAGTCCTGGGATATATCCGGGGACGGCTTGACCTACACGTTTCATCTTCGCGACTGCGTATGGAGCGACGGGTCGCCGCTCACCGCGCATGATTTTATCTACTCCTGGAAACGGGCGCTCGATCCCGCAATGGGCGCGGCGTACTATGCATACCAGCTCTTCTATATATGTGGCGCCGAGGATTTTAATTCGAGGAAGACCAGCGATTTCAGTCGCGTGGGAGTCCGGGCGCTCGATGACAAGACGCTCCAGGTGGATCTCAAGGGGCCGACGCCCTTCTTCCTCTATCTCACCTCGTTCGACCCGCTCTTCCCCATAAAGCGCGACTGTGTGGAGAAGCATGGAGACCTCTGGACGCGGCCGGAGAATATCGTGAGCAACGGACCGTTTCTGTTGAAAGAGTGGAGCACGAGCAGACGCATCCGCCTGGAGAAGAATCCTCTCTACTGGGACAGGGACAACGTCAGGCTGAACGTAGTGGACGCCCTCCCCACGGAGAATGAGAGCACCGCGTTCAATATGTACATGATGGGGGAGGCGGACTGGGTGGACTCAGCGGGAATCCCCCTCTACCTGATCGACATTCTGAAAACAAGGCCGGATTTCCACAAAACCACGATGCTGGTCACCTTTTTTTACCGCTTCAATGTGACACGCCCGCCACTCAATGACCCTCGCATTCGCAAGGCATTTGATCTGGCGACCGATAAGCAGCGTATTGTGGACAAGATCCTGCACGCCGGGCAGGTCCCCGCGACCACCTTTGTCCCTCCCAGCATGCCAAGCTACAGACCCCCCGAGGGGCTTTCCTACAACCCGGGGGAGGCTCGCGCTCTTCTGGCGGAAGCCGGGTACCCGAATGGAAAAGGTTTCCCGCGCCTGAGTATCCTTTTTAACACAACCGAAGCAAGAAGGCAGATCGCCGTTGAGATGCAGGCAATTTGGAAGGAGAACCTCGGCATCCATGTCGATCTGGATAATCAGGAGTGGGGGACTTATTTGAACAGCGAGAGCCGGCTGGATTACTGGATTTCAACAGCGGGCTGGATCGCGGATTACCCGGATCCCAATACCTTCCTCGACATGTTCGTGACGGGAGGGGGAAACAACCGCACCGGCTGGGGCAATCAACGGTATGACGAGCTTATCCGCCTCGCCGCCGGGGAGAGGGATCAGGCAAAGCGCATGGATATCTTCCGCAAGGCGGAGCGAATCCTTGTCGTGGACGAGATGCCGATCATGCCCGTCTACTTTCAGGTCTCGATCAACCTGTACAATCCGAACCGCATCGGCGGCATCTTCCCGAACCCGCTGGACGAGCACCCGCTGAAGTACATATACGTAAAACCGTAGGGCGTGTGCGCGTATGTGCGTGTGTGCGTGTGCGCGTTATAACGTAATTGGAGTGTGGCCCATGGCACTGGCGAGAAGTTATAGAGAGCTTGATGTGTATAAAAAAGCGATGAAAGGGGCGATCGAAATTTTCCAAGTTACAAAGAATTTCCCCTCGGAGGAGAAATATTCTTTAACGGATCAGATACGCCGTTGCTCTCGTTCGGTGTGCGCAAATATTGCCGAGGCCTGGCGAAAGAGAAGATATAAGGCAGCCTTTATCAACAAGCTGAGCGACGCAGAGTCTGAGGCAGCGGAGACGCAAGTGTGGCTTGAGTTGAGTCATCATTGCGGAGATATGGATAAGGAGCTTTATCAGCACCTGGATGATATGTACGATCATATCATCGGCCAGTTGGTTAAGATCGTTGAGGATGTTGATAGATGGGTGCTTCACATATGACGCTGAATTTTTACGCCATCACGCAGACACGATCACACGCTCATACATACATGAGATGATACAGATGCTTACATATAAGACGCTCACACGCTCATACGCACACACATACGTAAGAGGATAAAGATGCTTTCCTACATACTGAGAAGAATCCTGTGGATGATCCCGACGCTCTGGATCGTTGCGACGCTCGCCTTTCTCCTCATGCGCGCCGCGCCGGGTGGGCCTTTCGATGCGGAGAGAAAGCTGCCGCCGAGCATCGAGAAGAACATCAAGGCGAAATACCATTACGATGAGCCGCTCACGAAGCAGTACCTTCGCTACCTCTGGGGGATCGTTCGCCTGGATTTCGGTCCCTCGCTCAAGCTTCAGGGGAGAAGCGTCAATGAGATCATCGCGGAGGCGCTCCCGTATTCCCTTACATTGGGGGGGCTCGCGCTCTTCCTCTCACTCGTCGTGGGTGTCCTCATTGGGGCAATTGCCGCCGCGCGCCAGAACAGCCCATTGGATTATGCCGTGATGGTGGTTGCGCTTGCGGGGATCTCGATCCCGACGTTCGTGATCGGGCCGCTACTCATCATCGTTTTTGTTTTCATCCTGAGGGTTCTCCCGGTTGCGCAGTGGGGAGGGCCCTCGCACCTGGTCATGCCCGTGATCACACTCGCCGCGCCGTTTGCCGCCTATATCGCGCGACTCATGAGGGCGGGGATGCTCGACGTGCTCAACCAGCCGTTCATCAAGGCGGCCCGGGCGAAGGGTCTGAGCGAGTGCGCGGTGATCTACAGGCATGCGCTCAAGGTGGCGATTCTGCCCGTCGTGACATTCTTGGGTCCCGCGAGCGCGCAGATACTCACGGGATCGGTCGTTGTGGAAAAGATATTCAACCTTCCAGGCCTTGGGCGCTTCTTTGTCAACAGCGCCTTCAACCGGGATCACACCGTCGCGCTCGGCGTGGCGCTCCTCTATTGCGTGATGCTCCTGGTATTCAATCTCCTTGTGGATATATCCTATGCGTTTCTTGATCCGAGAATACGGTATAAATAGAAATCCGGTTCTCTTTCATTCTGTACAGGAGTCAATAAGGAATCCCCTCCGTGAAGGAGGAAGGCGAGCCTGCCCGCAACGATCTCGCGTGCGAGGCGGGGCGGGAGTGGGATGCCGGGTACGAGGCGCTGATTATAATCTTTTCTAAAGGATTGTAACCGCGGATTACGCGGATTGGGCGGATGGCAATGATTCACAGAAGATGATTCATTTATTTCTGAGATGATCGAGAATTTTGTTGCACGCAAGATATAAGAAACTTTTATAATCCGCTTAATCCGCACAATCCGCGGTTCAAAAGTGTTATCCGTTGGTGAACAGATCAGGGTAGGTTTGTGTAGAGGTTAGAGTTTTTGCTGAGTCGGCAATTAGTAATCAAGAAAGGATATTCTATGACACACTACGCAATCGGTATTGACATAGGCGGAACATCAGCAAAGCTCGCGCTGGTGCGCGGCGATGCCCGGATCATCACGAAGACTTCCGTCCCCTGCGATTCGCGCTCACATTGGCGGGGACTCCTCGCGGATATGGCGGAGGCCGCGGCGGGGTTGGCGAAAGGGAGGCGCATTCTCGGCGTGGGGATCGGGTGCGCGGGATGCATCGATGTGGTCGGCGGGATAGTCCGATTTTCCCCGAACCTTCCACGATGGAGGAATGTCCCCCTCAGGGCGTTCATGTCGGATCGGCTTGGCCTGCCCTGTGTTGTGGACAACGATGTGAACATGATGGCGCTCGGAGAACTCAGATACGGCGCCGCGCGAGGAGCGCTGAACGCCTGTTGCATTACAATCGGCACCGGTGTGGGAGGAGGAATTATCATCGGCGGCAATATCTACCGGGGGAGCGGCATGACGGCGGGCGAAGTGGGGCATGTCCCTGTGGTGCCGGAGGGGATCCGATGTGTCTGCGGCAGCCGCGGTTGCGTTGAGCGTTACATCGGGAAGGAGGGAATCATCCGCCTCGCCCGGACCGCGATGAGGGGAAAACACAGTATTCTCGCCGGAAAGGGTCCGCTGACGCCGCTTGCCATCGAACGCGCTGCGCGGAAGGGGGATCCAGCTGCCGGGCTGGTTTGGGAGAGGGCGGGATACTACCTGGGGCTTCTCCTGGTGGGGATTGTGAACGTTTTGAATCCCGATGTTATTGTCGTTGGCGGCGGCATTGCCAACGCCGGAGATCTCATTCTGGCGCCTGCGCGCAACATATTGCGCGAGAGGGCATTAAAAATACCCGCAAGGCACGTAAAGGTTGTTCGGTCAGCGCTGGGGGAGGATGCGGGGGCTATCGGGGCCGCGAGCGAACTGTTCCCACCGTACGCATTGCGATCCCGGCGGGGGCATATAAAAAAGGGGTAAAGGGTCAGTCTCGCTGGGGTGCGAATTCTAAAACATGTCACTCCTGCGGAAGCAGGAGTCCAAGCTTTATGCTGGATCCCCGCTTTCGCGGGGATGACAATTGAACTGAATACCCCACCAAGATCTACCCACTACAAAAAGATAAAAAATGGTTGGCCGCCTGAAATGGTGTGTGGTATTATGTGCCAACACCGCAGATTCGAAAACTCATTTACGATATGGTTGGAGGCGTGATGATACACCGGATCGCGTGGAGCGCGTGCGCTCTCTTTTTGTGTCTCGGATGTTCTTCAAGCATCATCTACTCGGCCGAGACGCCTGAACCGACCCCCGAAACAGAGGGGAAGGAGGCTCTCTCTCCCTCAACGCCCGAGGCGGATGAACAGGAGGAAAGCGCAGAGCCGGGGTCCGAAGCCGCCTCGCGCGAGGAGGAGCCCGAGAAGGTGATCGTCGGGCCTGAAGCGGAGGTTCCCAGCGGCAAGCCTCCCTACTCCGCGGAGGAGGAGCGCAAGGAAATCGGCCGCGAAGAGACGGAGGCCGCCGAGGGGGTCACGATCATTGACAAGCTCGCCCCCGCGGGGAAAAAGAAAGCGCCGGCTGAGAAAGGGGTTCTCCCGATCCTTGCCGATGCCGACAGCGTCGAGTTCGATCACGAACAGAACATCGTCACGGGCAGCGGCAATGCAGTGGTGAAGTACAAGGATGCCAAGCTCACCGCGGACAAGATCACCGTCTATATGGATACGGGGGACGCCTACGCCGAGGGCAACGTCAGCCTCTTCCAGGAGGGGCAGTTTCTCACGGGAAAGAACATCCACTATAATTTTCAGACCGGGCAGGGAAATGTCACCGACTGCCACGCGTATGTCCAGCCCTGGTACGGCTACGGCAAGACGGTGCGCAGGATATCGGAGGACGAGTACCAGGTGGAAAACGGCTACGCGACCACCTGCGATTACACCAAGCCCCATACGAGCCTGAGAGCGAAGCGGATCTATATCTACCCCGGCGACAGCATCGTCGCGCACAATGTTGTTCTCTACCTCTATGAGACGCCGGTCTTCTGGTCTCCGTACACGAAATATTCGCTCACCGATGATGAATCCCCCTACAACTTCGTCCCCGGTTTTAACTCCGATTGGGGCTTTTTCATGCTGAGCGCCATCGATGTCTACAAAACGAAGTGCATCCGCATCACCCCGCACGTCGATTACCGGTCCAAGAGGGGGCTGGGCGTCGGCGTTACCATGGACCATGACCTGCCCACCGCGAGGGCAAACGGCGAGACGGTCTTCTACTACGCACACGACAATGATCCCGACTACACGCTCAACTCGAATCTAGACCTCAAAGACCGCTACCGCGTGACATTTGTGCACCAGCAGGAATTTTCAGAGGATACGAAGCTGACCATCGACTTCAACAAGCAGAGCGACGAGGACTTCATCAACGAATTCTTCCGCGAGGAGTACGAGAACGATATCCAGAGAGAGAACTACCTCGACGTCACCAAGGCCGCCGAGAAGTATCAGTTGAGCCTCCGAGCGGAGCCGCGATTCAACAAGTTTTACACGGTGGTGCAGAGGTTGCCGGAGTTCAGCGTCGACGCGATGAACCAGAGGATCGGGGACACGCCTTTCTTCTATGAGAGCCGCTCGGCGATCACCAATTTCGACTACGTTTTCTCCGATGATCCGCTTGACGCGGATCAGGCGGAGAACATGACAGAGGAACAGATCGACAATTATCCAATCCCCGACCCGATCCGGAGTCTCAGGATCGATACGTTCCACGAGCTTTCCTATCCGAAAAAATATTTTAAATTTCTCAACTTCAAGCCGTGGGCGGGGGTCCGCGAAACATTTTACTCCAAGGCGCCCTCGGACGATCCGGCCTACAAGGGCTCGGGGGTCTTATTTGACTCCGACGGCGATGGTGTCCAGGACCAGGAAGTCGCGGCATTGGTCCGCTCGGAGGAAAACAAGGATGTCTGGCGCGGCCTCTTTACTCTCGGCGCACAGTCCGACACCAAGATGTGGCGTACCTGGGACTACTATAATAACGGTCTCAAGATCAACAAGCTGCGGCATCTCTTCGAGCCGACACTCAGCTATCAGTATTTCAGCAGGCCTACGCGCAGCTACCCTCACAAGGTATATCAGTTCGACGAGTATGATTTCTTCAACGAGACGAGTATGTTCACTCTGGAGTTGAGGAATGCGTTGCAGACAAAGCGTGGTGAGGGCGACGATGTGAATCTTATAGACCTCAAGATATATATAGACATGT
This sequence comes from Candidatus Auribacterota bacterium, assembly GCA_026392015.1. Lineage (GTDB taxonomy): Bacteria > Auribacterota > Tritonobacteria > UBA1439 > UBA1439 > JAPLCW01. Next base: position 15,933 of record JAPLCW010000110.1, read on the forward strand.
TGACGAATAAGAGCAGTTATGATGGGCAATACCACCGCGCATTCGCGGACGATCACTACTCCTCCGCGGAGGTGGCCGATGGCTTTGAGAAACTATTTAACGATGTATTCTTTGATGCCGAGATCCGCCCGCTAGACTGGCAGAAGCTGGATTTTGAAACATATGTCAACCCGGTAAAGGGCAGGCTGGATGAATTCAACACCGATTACTACGTCTACCATAACGACGTCGCCAGCCTGGCGGTCGGCCAGCGCTATCTGGTGAACGACAGCAATCTGTGGACGACGGAGTTTGATCTTCAGTTGAACGACGACTGGGCGGCGCGGCAGTATCTGAGATTTGAGACTGCGGATGGGACTTTTGAAGAAGGCGAATGGTCGCTCTTCAGGGATCTCCATGAGTGGGAGGCGGCGTTTACGGTCAGGTACAAGGGAAGGGATAAGTCCAGCGTGTCGTTCTTCGTTCTCCTCTACCTTGACGCCTATCCGAACGTTCCCCTTGATCTCGCTTTCTAACCCCGCGCGATGTGATTTAATTTCCTGATAGTGCGAATGGACGGTTCAACCACCATAAAGAATACAACTTCCCCATGGGGGGGCGAACAGCAAGGGAGGGTGAAATGAAGAAGGTCTGTATCATCGGAACAGGGTATGTGGGGCTTGTGACTGGAGCCTGTCTCGCGGAGATGAAGGACAGGGTGATCTGCGTGGACAGCGACGCGGAGAAGGTCAAGATGCTCAAGCGGGGGAAGGTGCCGATCTACGAGCCGGGACTGGACGAGATCATCATTCGCAACTTCAAGGCCGGAAGGCTCTCCTTCACGACGAGCATCGCGGAAGGGGTAAAATCCTCGGAGATTATCTTCATCGCCGTGAGCACGCCCCCGAAACAGGACGGCACCGCCGACCTGAGCTCGGTGGCGATCGTCGCCCGCGCCGTGGCGGAGAATATGGACGGCTATCGGCTCATCGTGGACAAGAGCACCGTCCCAGTCAAGACGGGCGAGAAGGTCGCCGAGACGATCAAGCGCTACAACAAGAAGAATGTGGACTTTGACATCGCATCGAATCCCGAGTTCCTCCGCGAGGGGTCCGCAGTGGATGATACCATGCACCCGGACAGGATCGTGATCGGGGTTTCCTCCAAGCGCGCCGCGAAAATCCTGAGAGAACTCTACGCCCCGCTCAAGGCGCCGATCATCGAGACGGACATCAAGTCGGCGGAGATCATCAAGCACGCCTCAAACTCGTTCCTGGCGCTCAAGATATCATTCGCCAACGCCCTCGCCCAGATGTGCGAGCTCGCGGGCGCGAACATAATGGAGGTCATTGCGGGAATGGGGCTCGACAAGAGGATCGGCCGTGCATTCCTCAACGCCGGCATAGGCTACGGGGGGTCATGTTTCCCCAAAGACGTCGCCGCATTCATTAAAATCGCAGAGGAACTCGGATATGATTTCGAGCTGCTCAGGATTGTCGAGAAAATCAATAGAGAACAACGCGTGAGGTTTGTGAAGAAGATCGAGGAGACACTCTGGATCGTCAAGGACAAAACGATCGGGATCCTGGGCTTGGCATTCAAACCCAATACGGACGACATGAGGAGCGCGCCCTCACTCGACATTATCGCGCAGCTTCAGCATGAGGGTGCGGCGGTCAAGGTGTACGATCCGCAGGCGATGGCGGTCGCGCGGAAGCTCCTCAAGGGTGTGCGCTTCTGCAAGAACCCCTACGAGGTTGCACAGGGGAGCGATGCGCTGGTGGTGGTGACGGAATGGGACGAGTTCAAGAATCTCAACCTCGCCCGGGTCCGGAAAATCATGAACCACCCCATTATCATCGACGGCCGGAACATCTTCGATCCGGCAACGATGGAAGAGAAGGGGTTCATCTACAAGAGCGTAGGGAGATGATAAAAACTAAAAGCAAATCCCAAATACCCCGCCTACGCCGAGGCTACGGCGGGCAGGAAAATCCCCTGCCTTCGCCGAAGCGGAACTCCGGCTCCGCGCGGGCAGGCAAATCCCACTACACGACGCTCCAGAAGAAAATAGAGCAGAAGAAGGCGAGGGTCGCTGTGTTGGGACTGGGCTACGTCGGGCTCCCGCTCGCAGTGGAGTTCGCAAAGGCGGGATTCGCGGTGACGGGCATTGAGGTGGATGAATCCAGGGTCTCCATGCTCCGCCGCGGCGAGTCGTACATTCAGGATGTCTCTGGCGATGAGCTTGCCCCCCTCGTGCAGAGGGGCATGCTCATTCCCACGGCTGAATTTGCAGCGATCATCGCCGCAGATGCGATCATCATCTGCGTCCCGACCCCCCTCCGCAAGACGAAAGATCCGGATCTCTCGTATGTGATCGGCGCAGTCTCAGAGATAGCCGGTCATATGAGAAGGGAGCAGCTGATCGTACTCGAGAGTACCACCTATCCCGGCACATGTGAGGAGTTGATCCTCCCGCTCCTCGAGAGGAAAGGGCGCAGGGTGGGGAAGGATTTCTTCCTCGCATTCTCCCCCGAGCGCGTCGATCCGGGAAATGAGCGCCACCGGACCAGGAACATCACAAAGATCATCGGCGGCGTGACGCCCGGGTGCACCGCGCTGGCGACATCCCTTTACACCCAGGTGATAGAGCGGGTACACCCCGTGTCCTCCACCCGGGTTGCCGAAATGGCGAAGCTCCTTGAGAACACGTTCCGCAGCGTCAATATCGCGATGGTCAACGAGATGGCGTTGATCTGTGACAGGATGGACATCGACGTGTGGGAGGTGATTGGTGCGGCGGCGACAAAGCCGTTCGGCTTCATGCCTTTTTACCCCGGTCCGGGCCTCGGGGGGCACTGCCTGCCCATCGATCCTCTCTATCTCTCATGGAAGGCGAGGGTGCATAACTTTGAAGCGCGTCTTATCGACGTCGCTGCGGAGATCAACGCCCGCATGCCGGACCATGTGTACGGCCTGGTCGTGAACGCCCTGAACCGTCGCGGCGCGTGCGTACGCGGGGCGGCGGTCATGGTGTGCGGGGTGGCGTACAAGCGGGACGTGGGGGACACAAGAGAGTCCCCCGCACTTGATATTATGCGCGCGCTTATCAGAAACGGCGCCCGTGTCTCCTACTCGGACCCGTACGTCGGAGAACTGGAGATCGAGGGGAAGAGATTGAGATCGCAGCTCCTTTCCTCCGCCGCGCTCAGGCGCAGCGACTGCGTGCTGATTGTGACGGACCACAGCTCGTTTGATTACGAGCTGATTGTGAAGAATTCCCCCCTCGTGATCGATACGAGGAATGCGACGAGAAATATTGCACAGCGGTGGAAGGCCGGCAAGGTTGTAACGCTGTAATAGGTTGGGAGTCGAGTGCACGTGAGGAGAGAAGCTTCATCTCCATCCCAACCCCCCACATATATGAGTGACTCTATCTATCTGGTAACAGGCGGCGGCGGCTTCATCGGTTCGAACATCGTCGAGCTTCTTCTCAAAGAAGGGAAGCGCGTGCGGGTGCTCGATAATTTTTCCACGGGCAGAAGGGAAAACCTGAAGGGCTTCTCCGGGATCGACCTGATCGAGGGTGATATCCGGGACTACGAGACCGTGAAACGCGCGGTGTCGGGGGTCGGCTTTCTTTTGCACCAGGCAGCCCTGCCGTCGGTTCTCCGTTCCGTGGAAGACCCTCTCACCTCGCACCAGGTGAATGTGACGGGAACCCTCAATCTGCTCCTCGCGGCGAGAGATGCGGGTGTCCGGCGCTTCGTCTTTGCCTCCTCCTCCTCGGTATACGGGGATGGTCCGGAGCTTCCGAAGAGGGAAGATACGCTGCCCCGCCCTCTGTCCCCCTACGCCGTGCAGAAACTCGCCGGGGAGCACTACTGCCGGGTTTTTTCCCGCCTTTACGGCTTGAGCTGCATCCTCCTGCGCTATTTTAATGTATTCGGCCCGCGTCAGGATCCGAACTCGCAGTACGCTGCGGTGATCCCGAATTTCTTTACCTCGCTCTGTCAGGGCAAGGCGCCGGTAATCCATGGCGACGGCAATCAAAGCAGGGATTTTACCTTTGTGAAGAATGTCGCGGAGGCGAACCTCCTCGCATGTGGGGCGAAGCTCGAAGCGGAAGAGGTGATGAATATTGCGTGCGGGGAGGGAACGTCAATCAACGATCTGCACTCGATCATTCAGGGGGCCCTCGGTGTTGCGATTGCGCCCCATAGGGATGCTCCCAGAGCGGGCGATGTCCGCCATTCACGCGCCGATATATCAAAGGCCAGGGATAAAATCGGCTACACACCGTCAGTCAGCCTGGGGGAAGGCGTGCGCATCTCGTCGGGCTACTATAAGAAATGCGCAGCGCTCTTGAAATCTTGATGCCTAACGCGTTGCCTCCGCCGACTCTTGTCGGCGGATGAGGGGGAGGGTGATCATGGCTGTTCCGTTCTTGGATATCGCGTCTCAGTACAAGAGTGTCCAGGCCGACCTGGAGAAGGCGCTTCTCGAGGTGGCGAGGAGCGGAAAGTATATTCTCGGCGAGCGCGGCGCCGCCCTAGAGAAGAAGCTCGCGGAGTACGTTGATGTGCCGTACGCGGTGGGCTGCGCATCGGGGACGGATGCGTTGATACTCTCGCTGCGGGCGCTCGGTGTGGGGCCCGGGGACGAGGTGATTACTACCGCCTACAGTTTTTTTTCGACCGCGAGCTGCATCGCGCTCGTGGGAGCGACGCCCGTTTTTGTGGATATCGACCCCCGCACATACAATATTGATCCGAGGGGGGTGGAGAAGAAGCTGAGTATCCGCACGAAGGCAGTCATCCCGGTGCATCTCTACGGTCAGCCCGCGGAGATGGAGCCGCTCCTTGCCCTCTCGAAGGAGTGGGGCGTGAAGATTATCGAAGACGCCTGCCAATCACTCGGCGCGGACTACAAGGGAAGGCGGGTCGGGTCGCTAGGCGACGTCGGTTGCGTGAGCTTCTACCCCACCAAGAACCTCAGCGGCATGGGTGACGGCGGAATGATATTCACGCGGAGTCCCGCAATTGCCGAGCGGTTGAGGTCTCTCCGTGAGCATGGCGCGAAGACGCGATATGTCCATACGATGGTCGGCTACAACAGCAGGCTCGATGAACTCCAGGCCGCGGTGGTGCTGGTGAAGGCGAGGTTGCTTGAAGAGTGGACGGAGAAGCGGCGCGCGAACGCGAAGTTTTATAGTGAGCTTTTCATGGGGAGCGCGGTGGGAGCGCCATATGATCTCCCTTATGTTCGCCATGTGTATAACCAGTATGTGATAAGGGTTGCGGACCGGGATACCCTCATGGAGCACCTCAGGTCCAAAGGCATCGGCTGCGCTGTCTATTATCCGGTCCCGCTCCACCTCCAGGAGTGTTTCAAGACCCTGGGGTACATCAAGGGCTCTATGCCAGTGTCGGAGAAGGCGTCCGGCGAGACACTCGCGCTTCCAATCTATCCCGAGCTCAGCGGGGAGCAGATGGGTGAGGTTGCGCGGGAACTGGTGTCGTTCTATCGCTGACGGGAGCGTGAGATTGCGTTTACGATGCGCGCCTTCCGTGTGTCCTCCGGGAACCGCAAATTCTATCTGTACTACTACTATTGAAAATGTTGTCTTTTTGCCCAAATTATATTTACGCCATAGCTGATTGAATGCTCGGGAATTCCGATAATTGTGGGAGCGGCTTCCATCCGCGATGCTCGGGGCAAGATGCCCCTCCCCAATTGCGAAGCGTGACTAAAATTGCAGAGGTTACATCAAATTTCTCTGTGACCTCTGTAGCGTGACAATAATTTGGCTGCGGCCAACGGCCGTGTTGTGTTCGTCTGTGATATGTGTTGAAGGCAATACGATTATTACAGATCTACACAGATAACCACGGATGAACGCAGATAATGCATATAGTTAGGAAGCAATCACTGTTCGCGAGAAATAAAGGTTAAAGCAAGCGCCCCCCTCACACCCAAGTTCTTTATGAATGATATTTCCGAATTGAGAGAAATCGTTCGACTCACCCGCCAATATCTGGAGCGGCTTGTCGGAGACGGCTTCAGCCACGTCCTGCTAGGCGCGACCCCAGGCGAATCGGGGAAAAGCGGCCCTCACGCAGAGCCATCTGAAGTCATTCAGCCGATAACAGTGAAGCCGCAATTGCGGAAAGAGAACGGCATGGAACGCGCGATGGAAGAGATCCGGAATAGGGTTGATGGATGCCGGAAGTGCGGCCTTGCGAAGACCAGGAAGAAAACGGTATTTGGTTCGGGCTCCCCGCGCGCATCGGTACTATTCATCGGGGAGGCGCCCGGCGCGGAAGAAGACAGGCAGGGATTGCCGTTTGTTGGGAGGGCAGGGCAGCTCCTCACGAAGATGCTCGCCTTCATCGGGTTGAAGCGCGAGGATGTGTATATCACGAATGTCCTTAAGTGCAGGCCGCCGGGCAACCGCGACCCCCAGCCCGATGAGGTGGCCTGTTGCGAACCCTATCTCCTCGCGCAGCTTGACATCATCAAGCCCCGGCTCATCTGCGCCCTCGGCCGCCACGCCGCCCAGACGCTCCTCAAGACGGAGGAGGGCATCAACAGGCTGCGCGGAAGATTCCACGACTACCACGGAATCAAAATCCTCCCCACCTATCACCCCGCTTATTTGCTTTATAGCCCCGGCGACAAGGACAAGGCGAAAGACGACCTGAGCAAATTGCGGGCGTATCTGGATGAGAGCTCCTGAAGCGTTCGTCGCAGATGCAGGAATCTTGCCGCGCTGAATGCTGAATGCATCTGCAAATATCCACGCTGTTCTGAAAGAGCGGACAACTTGTTCGATTAATACAGATGGCGAGGATAAAATAGGCCAGGGCGTAATGGGTCAGTCTTGGGGGGTATCCCTTTCACTTGTCATCCCCGCGAAAGCCTGCCTATGCCGAAGCGGCTTCGCGCAGGCAGGCGGGGATCCATTATGAAACCTGGATTCCTGCTGGAGTTTACCCTCGTGAAAACGGGGGCAGGAATGACATATTAAGCAATGTACCCCCCATAAGTGAACCCTTACGCCAGAGCCTGTCTCATGGTACGCTCGTCCACTCCAGAATTGCAAACAAAGTATGCATTTTTGGCGCTCGGAGATGTAAACAAAGTATGCAAAACATAATTTTTATGATTTGTTAAGAATTTCCACGTTTCAGATCATAGCAGTAACTACTTTATCTCTGGCGTATTATGACTATCTTTCCTATTTTTTGAAAAACTATAAGGTTGGCACGGAATATGCTGTTATCAACTCCCGGGGGTTGGAATTGGGCTCAAAAACCCTGAAAATAGGGGGCGGGATCTAAACATGATGTAACACACTTAGCCTGGATTATTCATCAGACGAATAAAAGAGCAATTTAAACAGCCTGACATATGCAACAGCGGATTCTGCGGATTAGGCGGATTACACAATGAAAATCAGCGTAATCAGCGTAATCCGCGGTGAAGACATTAAAAGTTGATGAATAGATCAGGTTAGAATAAGTAGTTAGGATAAATTCTAAGAAAAATTTTAAAAGTACCCAAAGAATGATAGGGAATGGAAAAGTTACTCACAATAG
>JAPLCW010000168.1 GCA_026392015.1 Candidatus Auribacterota bacterium
CGCGTGCATTAATCGAAGGTAGTCGAATTTTCTATGCCGCGATGAGTGTCTGAGAAGTTGCAGCGTCATTTTCTAAAATTCCATGTGCAGTTCAGAGTAAAAAGAGGCTCCACAGCCCATTACTCGGACAGGCTCCTAGGCGATGATATTTCTTTGGTAATGAATAAGATGCGGCAAAATTAGGGGCGAAGATGAGTTTTATACGCGATTTTTGCCCTAAAAAGTGCTCGTAAGCAGATTAGGTAAACAATAAGCTTGGCCAGCCGCTAGAAATCGATTTTGAATCCAGCCTTTATTGCCAAATTCCCATATTGAGTTTCCTCTCTTTTTCTCGCATATAAAAATAATTGGTAACTACTCAGGTAGTCAGAAGTCAGGATCCAGAATCCAGAATCCGGAATGGATCGCGCATAAGCTTCCAGTAGCTTACTGACTTCTTCGAGTAACTCCAGCAATTCGGAAACATCGCCGTAGCCCAAGTCTCAAATGTCGCCGCCGGCGTCCTTATTCTAATTCCTGGCTTCTGACTTCTGAATTCTGGTTCCTGAGCAGTTAAAATAATTGTAAAATTTATGGAATAAAATCGCGACTTGCTTCGTCTACTATAGTGGGGATAAGTAGCGATGTGTGCAGTTGCCTAATTCTTGTTCTCTTGCATTTTGTGCGCGTAATTCTATTTATTCCCTCACTGTCCAGAGAGGAGGGGAGAGGTGAGTGATACTGCATATGTATGTGAATTGAGCGTATAAGCGATGGACTAATCCAAGTGAGAATGACAGGGGGCTTGATTTTCTGCGCGAGCAGAAAATGAGGTAGAGATAAAATAGGCGCGAGAATGTTTGCATAGCAAGATTCTTGCGCTGGAATTCAAGGCTATGTCGAAATAGTCCCGCTCTTTGAAATATGGATAGGCCGAGGCAATAACTGTGTTGAAGCCCGGGAGGGGACGTGGTATCTTCATGGTGGTTGGGGGCTCGTAGCTCAATGGTAGAGCAGCGGACTCATAATCCGTTGGTTGTAGGTTCGAGTCCTACCGGGCCCACCAGAACTACGGCAACGAAAGTGTAAGGTGTAAGGTTTAAAGCAAAAATCAGAATTGGTGCTGTTATCGCTTTACACTTTAAACTTTCTTTGCCTTAGCAAAAAGCCTGTTTGACAGCCCCCTATTTTTACTATAATATACGCGCCCTACGGAATGGGGACTGGTGTTAAGTGGTATAGGCGTTTCTTGCAATCTGTCGTTGGCGCTCCAGCGTTGCTTCCACTTAATTGACCGCATGTCCTATCGCTATGCCTGTGCATGGCATGTATATTGCCCGGTGGTGTAATGGTAACACATCAGCCTTTGGAGCTGAGTTTCGAGGTTCGAGTCCTCGCCGGGCAGCCAGTACTACAGCAACGAAAGTGTAAGGTGTAAGGTTTAAAGTAAGAAGCAGAATTGATCCAACCTTACACTTTAAACTTTAAACTTTCTTTGCTGTAGTAATGGTCCAGTACTACAGTGATTAGTGATAAGTGATTAGTGATAAAGGGGAAAAGGGAAAGAATGAAGCTATCGTGCATCATCCTTGCGGCGGGCGAGGGGAAGAGGATGAAGAGTGAACGTGCGAAAGTGGCGCACACGCTCGCGGGGAAGCCTCTCATCCGCTACGTGCTCGATGTGGCGAGAGCGCTCGAGCCCGAGAAGATTGTCATGGTGGTCGGGCACGATGCGGAAAACGTCAAGACGCTCGCGGGCGAGGGTGTCGAATTCGTCACGCAGGCGGAGCAGTTCGGGACCGGTCATGCAGTTCTCCAGACGAAACAGATCTTTGAGGGGTATGACGGCGATCTGCTCATCCTGAGCGGAGATGTTCCTCTGATCGCCCAGGAGACGCTCCGGCGGCTTATGGAAACCCATCGCGGGAGCGGGGCAGTGTGCACATTGCTGACAGCCGTGCTCAAGGACCCCAGCGGCTATGGCCGGGTGATCCGCCGCGTCACGGGGAAGCCACACAAAATTGTCGAGGAACGCGATGCCTCTTTGTTCGAGAAAGCGGTTGAGGAGATCAATTCCGGAATCTATCTATTCAAGGCGGATCAGCTCTTCCAGGTCATAGACAAGCTCTCCGCGCAAAATAAGCAGTTGGAGTTCTATCTCACGGATATGGTGAGTATACTCTCGGGTGAGGCTAAAATAGTTGAAGCAGTACAGGTTGAAGATCCCAATGAGGTGCTGGGTGTCAACAGCAGGGAAGACCTCGCGAAGCTTGAGAGGATCGTTCAGCAGCGGATCCAGCGGGCGCACATGCTTAACGGCGTGACAATCATAGACCCCCTGAATACGTACATCGAAGCCTCCGTGCAGATCGGGCGGGACACGATCATCTATCCGTTCACGGTGGTCGAGGGGGAGGTCAGGATCGGCATCAACTGCCGGATCGGACCATTCAGCCACATCCGCGGTAACACGGTGCTGGAGGAAAAGGCTGAGGTAGGCAATTTTGTGGAGATCAAGAGCTCCACGATAGGGAGGGGAACGAAGGCGAAGCACCTGAGTTACCTCGGGGATACGACCATCGGTATGGAGACAAATATCGGCGCCGGCACCATCACCGCCAACTATGACGGTGTGAAGAAGAACAAGACGGTCATAGGGGATCATGCATTTATCGGGAGCGGAACGACGCTCGTTGCTCCGGTGACCGTTGGGAATGGAGCGGTGACGGGGGCGGGTGCGGTAGTCCTGAAGGGACGTGATGTTCCTGACGGCGCAGTCGTTGTGGGGATACCGGCGGTCCCGTTAAAGAGGAAAAAATCTTCCAAAGCAGTGGGAACTGAACGAGGACGAATGCAGTCCTAAAGAGAGAGGAGATAAAATAATGGAACGGATGAAGCTGAAAGCGGAGTTGAGGGACGAGCGCGGAACACGGGGAGCAAAGAGACTCCGGCGCAAGGGGGTTGTTCCCGCGGTTCTCTACGGGGAAGGCCCGGAGAGCATGGCCATCGGTGTGGACACCAAGGATCTATCCAAGGTACTCCGCGGAAAGGGAGGAGAACACGCGATCATCGACCTCCAGGTTGAGAAAACATCGGAGGGGAAGCCGTTGAAGAAGACGGTCATTGTGAAGGAAGTCCAGCGCGACCACATCAAGGACATTGTCCTCCATGTTGATTTCGCGGCAATCTCTCTTACCGAAAAATTGGCGACGAAGGTGGCGGTCGTCGATTCCGGCGAGGCGGTGGGAGTGACACAGGGCGGCATTCTGGAACACATTCTAAGAGAGCTCAACATCGAGTGTCTGCCGGCGGATATCCCTGAGCGGATCCTCGTCGACGTGAGCGGACTCATGATTGGGAAGAGCATCAAGGTCGGCGATATCGTTTCGCCGCCGGATGTCAAGATTCTCAACGACGCGAATCTTATCGTCTTCACCGTCTCCGTCCCGAAGGTTGAGGTTGAAAAGGTCGAGGAGGTGCCGGCAGAGGAAGCGGCGGCGGCGGGAGCTCCTGCCGAGGGAGAGGAAAAGAAGCCGGAAGAGGAGAAGGAGGGAGCGAAGGGCAAGGAGAAGGAAGGAGCGAAGGGTAAGGAGAAGGAGCAGCAGAAAGAAAAGGGAAAAGAGAAGTAATAGATCGATTCCCATATGCTGCTGGCAGGGACGTGTGCTGAGCGATGAAACTGATCGTTGGATTGGGAAACCCCGGCGAGGAGTACCGTGGTACGAGACACAATCTCGGCGCGGAGATCCTGAACCACATGGCTCAGAGAGCGGGGCTGGTCTTGAGGAAGAAGTGGAGATTCCGGGCCTGCGTTGCCAATGTTCAGATCGGAGGGAAAGCGCTCACCCTCGCCACTCCTCGATCGTTTATGAATTTAAGCGGGCCTGTCGTTGCGGGACTCATGCGTTGGCTGAATTGTGGGCCTGAAGATCTCCTGGTGGTGAGCGACGATATTAATCTCGAGATCGGCAGGATCAGACTCCGGACCGGGGGCGGTTCCGGAGGCCATAAGGGAGTCGAATCGGTCATCGCCAGCCTCGGGAACGAGGATTTCGCCCGCCTCCGCGTGGGGGTCGGCCAGGCTGATGAAAGCTGGGTCGAGCACGTCCTCGGGAAATTCTCGAAGGAAGAGGCTGCTGCAATCGAAAGCGCCATGGACCGGGCGATACAGGCAATCGAGGATGTCGCTACCATGGGAATTCCGAGAGCAATGAACCGCTACAATGCCGCGGAGTGAAGCGGATATCCTCTCGGTTATCCGAGAGGAAACAGGTAATGGGGCAGTCTCAGGGCGGGGATATTTGGACTTAACCACGAATTAAACCAATATATTCGTGAAATTCGGCCAATTCGTGGTTTTCCCCAGCTTAACTGAGGTTCTTCGGAAACAAGTAAGGGGTCACTTATGGGGGGTACATTGCTTAATATGTCATTCCTGCGAAAGCAGGAATCCAGGTTTCATAGTGGATCCCCGCTTTCGCGGGGATGACAAGTGAAAGGGATACCCCCCAAGACTGACCCATTACGGAAACAAGGTGTTTTGGCTTGTGAGGCGCCGCTGATTGTGGTAGCATGCGGGTTTACCGTGGACATGAAAGTGAGGGATCAAGATTGAAACCATACGAAGTGATGTTAGTTGTCACACCCGATCTGCCTGATGATCAGGTAAAGAAGGTGGTGGAGGCTATTTCGAACGAGATAGCGAAAGAGGGGGGGCAGATCGGGGAGAGCACGGTTTCCGCGAAGCAGCGCCTGCCCTACAGGCTGGCCAAGCGTGACGATGGATATTACGCGACGCTCAAGTTCCAGGCACAGCCTTCCTCGATCGCGAATCTTGAGGAACGGCTCAGGCTCAACCAGGGTATCCTGAGACACTTGGTGATGCGGTCAAAGTAATTTTCTCACGGCACCGGACGCAAACGCTTTGTCTTGTCGTTCGGTGCGTGAGAGATATTCTTCATGAAGGAGGTGCTCCATGGCAAGCTTGAACAGGGTTTTTCTTATGGGAAATCTCACCAAGGCGCCTGCACTGCGGTATACCCCCGGTGGCGCCGCAGTGGCCGACCTGAGCCTTGCGATCAATAGTACCTACGTCAATAAGGCAGGGGAAAAGAAGGACGAGGTGTGCTATGTTGACGTGGTGACGTGGGGGCGGCAGGCGGAGACAGCAGCCGAGTACCTCACCAAGGGATCGCCGATCATGGTAGAGGGGCGGCTGCAGTTGGATTCCTGGGAAACCGGTGAGGGGGATAAGAGGAGCAAGCTGCGGGTGAGGGCCACACGTGTTCAGTTCCTGGGGAGAGGCAAAGGAGGCGCAACCCGTCCCCCGGAGGCCGAGGCGGCCGAGGAGCCATCCAGCGTGAGTGGACCTCCCGAGGAGATTGCCGAGGGGGGGCCCGAGCCTGAGGACGGCAGGGAAGGCGATGTACCGTTCTGAGATTGCGGCAATGACCGTGTCCGGAGGTAACATCGACCTGAGAGAACGATATTCATCACCAGAGAGCGGAGGTATAGCGGAATGAAGAGGGTGTTTATACGGAAGAAGAAATGCAGGTTCTGCGCGGATAAGGTAAAGGATATTAGCTACAGGGATGTAGCCCTCCTCAAGAAGATGATTACCGAGAAAGGCAAGATTCTCCCGAGCCGTCTCACCGGCACATGCGCGAAGCATCAGAGATTGCTGGCGAGGGCGATCAAGGGGGCGCGTTTTATCGCGCTGATTCCATTTGTCGCCGAATAGTGAGGGTGCGGAAACGGAGATGTGTGAAATATGGAAATGGAAATTATTCTCATGCAGGATGTGAACGGGTTGGGCGCACAGGGTGATATAATGAAGGTGTCCCACGGATATGCAAGAAATTTTCTCTTCCCCCAAAAGCTTGCCGCTCCCGCCACGCCCGCGCACGTGAAAATGCTCGAAATGGAAAAAAAGCGCAAGGAGGCCGAGGCGCGGCGGGCGATGGTGGAGCTCCGCAAGGAGGCAGGCAAACTCAGCGCAGCGTCGTGTACGATACCCGCGCGGGCCGGTGAGGATGGTAAATTATTCGGATCCGTCACAGCGCAGGACATAGCGGATCAACTTGTGAAAGCGGGCTTCGCTATCGATAAGAAACAGATCGTCCTTCCCGAACCGCTCAAGGAGCTTGGGGTGTTCACGGTCGAGGTGAAGTTCCACCAGGACATTACCGCACCGCTCAAGGTGTGGGTGGTGGAGAGCAAAGGCAGCAGTAAGGAGTAAGCGCTAAGATTCATGTGCTTATTTCCCTTACTGCTTATATCTTACCGCTGGAGTGCATCATGTGTGCCCGTGAAGCCATCCTGGACAGATTGCCGCCGCAGAATCTCGACGCAGAGATGAGTGTGCTCGGTGCCATGCTTCTGGACAAGGAAGCAATCGGGCAGGCGATAGAGCATATCGCTCCGGACTGCTTTTACAAAGAGGCGAATGCCAGAATTTACTCGGCGATCATCGACCTCTATGACGCCAACCAGCCTATCGATATCGTCACCCTCTCAGAGCAGTTGAAGAACAAGAAGGAGCTGGAGTCCGTCGGGGGCGCGGCGTACATCAGCTCGCTCATCGACGCGATCCCTTCCTCCGCCAACATCACGCACTACCTGCACATTGTAAGGGAGAAGGCCCTCCTGCGCAGACTGATCCGCACCGCATCGGGGATCGTGGGGCGATGCTACGAGGGGGTCGAGGACATCAACGAGATGCTCGACGAAGCAGAAAAAGAGATCTTTGAAATCGCGCAACGCAAGGGGGAAGGCGGATTTGTCAGGATCGGCGACCTGATCAAGCACAGCATAGAGACGGTCGAGAGCCTTTATCAGAAGAAGGAGTACGTTACCGGCGTTCCCTCGGGCTACGCGGACCTGGATACGATGACCGCCGGTTTCCATCCGTCCGATCTGATCATTCTTGCCGCGCGCCCATCCATGGGGAAGACAAGCCTCGCGCTCAACATCGTGGAGAATGCAGCAATCATGCACAAGATCCCATGCGCAGTCTTCAGCCTGGAGATGGCGCGGGAGCAGCTCGTGCTCCGGATGCTTTGTTCGCACGCGCGCGTGAACGCTCACAACGTGCGCACCGGTTTCATCTCGGAGAAGCATGATTTCCCCAAGCTCGTCAACGCGGCCGGCAGGATTGCCGCAGCCCCCATATTTATCGACGACAGCGCCTCTCTCTCGGCGCTCGAGGTGCGCGCAAAGGCAAGGAGGCTGGTAGCGACCGAGAAGATCGGCCTAATCGTTATCGACTACCTGCAACTGATGCGTTCGTCGGCGAGGAAGGCCGAGAACCGTCAGCAGGAGATCTCGGAGATATCGCGCTCGCTCAAAGCGCTGGCGAGGGAAATTAGAGCCCCTATCATCGTTATCTCCCAGTTGAACAGGGAAGCGGAGGCGAGGGATGGTCACCGGCCGCGGCTCGCCGATCTCAGGGAATCGGGCGCGATCGAGCAGGACGCCGATGTGGTTATGCTGCTCTTCCGTGAAGAATATTACGAGCCCGACAACGAGGAGGCGAAGGGGACGGCCGAGGTGATCATCGCCAAGCAGAGGAATGGCCCCGTCGGATCGGTCAAGCTGACCTTTCTCACGGAGTGCACGCATTTTGAAAGCTACAGCGGCAGGGAGCTGGAAACTGTTGAAAGTTAAAAGCGTAAGGCATAAGGCGACAAGAATCTGTGCAGGCCCCGGCCTCATCCTCGCGGGAATCGCGCTTCTCCTCATGACCCGCGACGCAGCCGCGCTCCAGTGCCAGGGGGAGCGGATTGTCGCGGTGGCACTGAAGGGGAACCGAACGGTGAGCGATGTGGTGATCTACAACAAACTCGAAACGCGGGAGAAGGAACTTTTCAGTGAGGATACCGTCAAGGAGGATGTGAAACGCCTCTACGATCTCGGCTATTTCGTAAACATCAGCGTGGACGTGGAGAAGGGCGAGGGGGGCGTGAAGATTGCCTTCGTCGTGAAGGAGAAACCGGAGTTGAAGGAGATTGTGTTCCGGGGGAACTCGCTCATCGCGACGGACCGTCTGAAGAAAGAAATGAAATCCAAGGTTGGCGAGGCCATCAACGAGAAGCTGCTCGTGGCGGACATGGAGGCACTGGGGACGCTGTACGCGAACGAGGGATTCCCCGCCGCCAGGGTAGAGTATGAAATTGTCAATCCGAAGAACGATCCCCAGGCGATTGTGACCGTCAAGGTGAGTGAGGGCGATAAGCAGGCGATCCGGAAGGTAAGATTTGTGGGGAATGATCATGTCTCGGCCCGGAAACTTGTGCCACTCATGCAGACAAAGCGCAGGGCCCCCTGGCCGCTCTACAAATGGCCGATGAACTACCTGTATTCGAAGGGGATGTTCAATGACGAGGTCCTTACGGACGACCTTGACCGGATCAAGGCATATTATGCCTCGCTCGGTTACGTCGATATGAAGGTGACCGACGTGGCGCGAACTGTCTCTTCCGGCAATCGTTTCATCGAGATTACCGTCACTGTCGAAGAGGGGGGAACCTATTCGGTGGGGGAGATCGCCTTCAACGGCAATAAGATATACGAGACCGATGAGCTCGTGAGATCGCTCACCATGGGATCCGGAAGCACCTACTCGCCCACCGCCCTACAGACCGATCTCACGACGTTGCGAGGGATGTACTTTTCCAAGGGGTACACGGACGTGGAACTGGTTCCCGACAAGAGATTGAATCCACAGACGGGAAAGATCGACCTCAGCTACGCAATCAAGGAGTATGATCCCTACTACGTCGGGCGCATCGATATCAAGGGCAACACAAGGACGAGGGATCACGTGATCCGCAGGGAGATGAGCGTCATGCCGGGGGATGTGTTCGACGGACTGAAGATTCAGAGGAGCAAGGAGAGGCTCCAGAACACCGGATTCTTCGAAACTACGGAGATAACGGCCGCTCCCGGCGAGGGCGAGCACACGCAGAACCTGGCGGTGGACGTCACAGAGGGAAAGACCGGCCAGTTGAGTTTCGGGGCGGGTTTCAGCTCCATCGACGGCTTTATCGGATTCGCGGAGATATCGCAGAGCAATTTCGACGTGACCAACTACCCGTACTTCACGGGCGGCGGCCAGAAGGTGAGGATGCGGGCGGAGCTCGGTTTCGAGAGGCAGGATTTCCTGTTCAGCTTTACAGAGCCATATTTTATGGGGAAGAAACTCGCGGCGGGGTTTGACCTCTACTCCAGGAACAGTCAGTACCTGAGCGACTACTTCAACGAGGAGCGCCTGGGCGGGGCGCTCCGCCTCGGGAAGGCGTTCGGCGAGTTCTATCGCGGGGATGTCGCATACAAAATGGAGAACGTGACGCTGGATGTCGATGACGATGCCTCAGAAACAATCAAGGAGGATGACGGCAGCAAACTGATCAGTTCCGTGAGCGTCGGTCTCACGCGCGACACGCGCGACTCGATCACCTTCCCTCACCAGGGGGCTCTTTCGAGCATCACCGCCGAATTCGCGGGGCTCGGCGGGGACGCGGACTTTGTCAAGCTTGAGGCGATGGCGAGCCAGTACTTCGTCCCCATTGAGAGTTTTCCCGACCACATTATCCGCGTCTTCGGGGAGGCGGGGGTAGGGTCCGCGTACGGTTCCTCGGGGGATATCCCGCTTTCAGAGCGGTACTTTCTCGGCGGCGGCGATTCCATCCGCGGTTTCGAGTTCAGAGACGTCGGGCCGAAGGACGAGAACGATGAACCGATCGGCGGGGACGCAATGCTCGCGGGGAGCGTCGAGTATACGTTCCCTCTCATCTCGCGCATCCGCGGCGCGGCTTTCTTCGATATGGGCAATGTCTATGAGGAACCGGGCGATCTCATGAGCGGCATCGTGGCGTCCGTCGGTATGGGAGTTCGCCTCAATCTCCCCGTCGGACCGATCAAGCTAGACTACGGCATCCCGGTCATCACCGATGAGTGGACCGAGGGAGATACGGGTGCGTTCAGTTTCAATGTAGGCACCATCTTCTAGCGGTCGCCGGGGGTGTTCCACGCCGCAGCAGGCGCAGACCCCAACAACAATTCAGGAGGAACCAGTGCAGGATTACGTGCGGTACATCGTCGGCGTCACGATTGTAGCCCTCAACATCGCCGCCGCCTCGGCCCTCGCGGCCGGCGGCAAGACCGGCTACGTGGATATTGAGAAGATTTTTGAGAAGTATCAGAAGACCGTGGACCTCAATGCGAAGCTCCAGGAGGAACGGAAGGAGAAGATCGCCGAGCGGAAATCGATGGTGGAGGGGATCAATAAACTCAAGGACGAGGCCGATCTCCTGCGCGACGAGTCGAAGCGGAAGAAGGATGCGGTTGTTGACGAGAAGGTGAAATCCCTTTACCAGTTCGAGGAGAAAGTGAAGAGGGAGGCGCTCCAGAAACAATCGAGGCTTCAAGAGGATATCCTCGGCGAGATCAAGAGCGTGATCTCTGAGATCGGGAGGAGGGACGGATACGACATGGTCTTTGCGTTTACGGCCGACGATATCGGTTACCGTTCGGAAAAGCTGGATCTCACCGATGAGGTAGTGAAGACGCTCAATAAAAAATATTTGGAAACAAAGAGGTAGCGAGTGCGCGCACGTGGAGGAGACCGATGAAAAAACGCTTACGGGAGATCGCATTGCTCATCGAGGGCGAGGTGGATGGGGACGGGGATATTGTCATCACCGGCGCATCCGGTATCAAGGAGGCGCGGGAGGGTGACCTTACCTTTCTCGCAAACACCAAGTATGCCCACCTCCTCGCCTCGACGAAGGCAGCGGCGGTGGTGGTGGAAAAGGGGTGGAAGATCACCACGGACAAACCCCTGATCAGGGTGAGCAATCCCTCGCTCGCCTTCAGCATGCTCATCGAGTTGTTCGGTCCGAAAAAGATCACGTTCCCCCCGGGGATTCATAAGCTTGCGCTGGTGAGCAAGGAGGCGAAGATAGGCACCGGGGTTTCGGTTGGCCCCTTTGCGGTAGTCGAGGAAGGGGCTGAGGTGGGCGACCGGACCGTCATCAGGAGCGGGGTTTATATCGGACACGAGAGCAGGGTGGGGAGCGACTGTCATATCCACCCGAACGTCACTATCAGGGAGAGGTGTGTGATCGGGAGCCGTGTGATCATCCATGGGGGAAGTGTCATCGGCAGTGACGGATTCGGTTATGTCGCCGTGGAGGGGCTCCACCAGAAGATACCCCAGATCGGGCGGGTGGTGATCGAGGACGATGTGGAGATCGGTGCGAACGTCACGATAGACCGCGCACGGTTCGACAAGACGATCATCCGGAAGGGGACGAAGATCGACAACCTTGTGCAGATCGCACACAACTGCGATATCGGAGAGAACACGATCGTCGTGGCGCAGGTGGGGATTTCCGGAAGCACCTCGATAGGAAAGAACGTGATCCTCGCGGGGCAGGTGGGTGTGGTGGGACACGTGAGGATCGGGGACAACACGATCATCGGGGCAAAGGGAGGGGTTTCGAAGAACATTCCGTCCAATTCCTACTACATCGGCATCCCCGCCATGGATGCGAAGCAGTTCAAGAAGATATACGCTGCGTACGTGCGCCTGCCGGCGCTCGTAGCGAGAATCAAGGAGCTCGAGGAGAAGCTCGCTGGACCTGGAGGACAGACTGTCGAAGATGCAGAAACAAAAAACGATTAAGAGCCCGGTCTGCCTCACGGGCGTCGGTGTTCACACCGGGAACAGGACAAGGCTTGTATTCACCCCCGCTCCCGTCGATACGGGTGTGCGCTTTGTCCGGACCGATCTGCCCGGGGCGCCGTCGATCAATGCGATCGCTCAGAATGTCTCCAGCGTCTGCCGGGGGACAACGATCTCCCGCGATGGCGCGGAGGTGCACACCGTTGAGCACGTCCTCGCGGCGATACGGGGATGCGGGATTGACAATATCATCGTCGAGCTCGATTCCAACGAGCCTCCGGTGGGGGACGGCAGCGCTTTCGCCTACGTGCGCATGGTCAAATCGGCCGGCATTGAGGAGCAGGAGGGTATCCGCGAGGAGCTCGTGCTTCGCGAGCCCGTGTGGGCCGTCAAGGACAACGCGTCCATCGCAATGATCCCTGCCGATCAGTTCAGGGTATCGTACACAATGGACTTCAGGCACCCGACGCTCCCCGCTCAGTTTGTGAGCTTCAATGTGACTGAGGAGACATTCGAACACGAGATCGCCCCCGGACGCACATTCTGTTTCTATTATGAAATTGAGGAGCTCGTGAGGCGGGGGCTCATTCGCGGAGGGAGCCTGGACAACGCCGTAATCATCGGCGATGGGGTGATCTACAGCAAGGAACGGCTTCGATTCCCGGACGAGTTCGCCCGGCACAAGGTGCTCGACCTCATCGGCGACCTCTCCCTAGTCGGCAGGCCGGTGAGGGGGCATGTGATCGCAATGCGGTCGGGGCATGAGCTCAACGTCGAACTTGCCAAGAAACTTGTGGGAGTTATGGAGAAACAGCAGGGGCGTGCAATTCCCCTGCGTGCTACGGAGGGTATTCTTATGGACGTCAATGATATTCGGCGCATCCTACCACATCGGTTCCCTTTCCTTCTTGTGGACCGGATTGTCGAGGTCAAGGGGAGGGAGAAGATCGTGGGGATAAAGAATGTGACGGCGGACGAGCCGTTCTTTGTCGGACATTTCCCGGAGAGGCCGGTAATGCCGGGGGTTTTGATCCTCGAGGCTCTCGCCCAGACCACCGGCGTCCTCATGCTCAACACGCCCGAGAATATCGGGAAGCTTGCGTTCTTCATGTCAGTAGAGAACGCGAAGTTCCGCCGCCCCGTCGTGCCGGGCGACCAGTTGAGACTCGAGGTGGAAGTTTTGCGGTGGAAGACAAAGACGGGGAGGGTGCACGGCACCGCGCTCGTGGACGGGCAGGTCGCCGCTGAGGCGGATATGACCTTTACCTTCGTGTGAGGCATCCCTTTTCCCGGAACCGGAGTACACCCATGACAACGATTCATTCCACTGCGATTATTCATCCTCGGGCCGAGCTCGGAAGCGGCGTGGAGGTTGGCCCCTATAGCATCATCGGCGAGCACGTGCGCATTGGAGCGGGGACTATCGTCGGTCCCCACGTGGTGATCACGGGGAACACGGAGATCGGGGAGAATAACAGGATATTCCAGTTTGCCTCGATCGGCGAGGTGAATCAGGACCTGAAATACCGGGGAGAAGATACCCGGCTGAGGGTGGGGAACGGGAACACGATTCGCGAATACGTGACCATGCAGGTTGGAACGGTGACCGGGAGATCTGAGACCACCGTCGGTGACCGCAACCTCTTCATGGTCTACAGTCACATCGCCCACGACTGCGGGATCGGCAATGACTGCATCCTCGCGAACTGCGCGACCCTCGCCGGGCATATCCATGTCGATGACGGGGCGATTATCGGAGGGCTTGTCGGGATTCACCAGTTTTGCAGGATCGGCATGATGGCGATTATCGGAGGATGCTCGAAGGTTGTCCAGGATATCCCTCCCTTCATGCTTGCGGACGGTCACCCTGCAGAGGTCCGTGGGATCAACCTTGAGGGGCTGCGGAGGAAAAAAATCAGCCCCCTTGCGGTGAGAGAGATCAAGGCTGCGTACAAGGCGCTCTATCATTCAAAGATGAACGTATCGCAGGCACTCGAACAGTTGAAGGGCGAATATCCCTCGTCGGAGCAGGTCATGGCGATAGTAAGATTCCTCGAGGGGTCTTCGCGGGGCATCGCAAAGTGACGGGGAACCTCGATGAGTAGGGGAGAGTATGGGGGTATCGGAGTGTGAGAGTGTGGGAGTGAATGACCGTAATCCTATACTCTGATACCCCACTACTCCCCTACTCCCTTGCGGTCTCGGCTGTCCGTCCGTGGTTGGCTAAATTATCTCAGGAGCATGCATAGTGAAGATACTGGGGATTATCGCGGGAGGCGGTGATCTGCCGCGTGTGGTGGCTGAGGAGGCGCGCAAGAAAAATGTCACGCGCATTGTCGCTGTGGGCTTCCCCGATCAAACCTCACCGGAGCTTGCGCGTTGCGTCGATGAGATGCATTGGGTCAATGTGGGGCAACTTGGGAAGCTCATCAAGACGCTCCGCGGCGCGGGAGTGGAACACGCCGTTATGATCGGCCGGCTCGATCCGAAGCTCGTGATCAGCAAGGTCAGGCTCGACATGCGCATGCTGGCCCTCGCGATGCGAGTAAAGGATCGCCGCGCGGACACGGTGCTCAGGGCGATCGCCGATGAGATGGAGAAGGACGGCATCCGCCTCCTCGACTCCACCTCCTACCTCACACCCCTCCTGGCGACGGAGGGGCCGATGACGGGGAGAAAGCCCGGGGCGGAGGTGTGTGAGGATATTGTGTTCGGCGCAGCAATAGCCCGGGAGGTCGCACGGCTCGATATCGGCCAGACAGTGGTGGTGAGGAAAAAGGCCGTTGTCGCGGTGGAGGCGATGGAGGGGACTGACGAGACCATTCGCAGGGCGGGATTGCTTTGCAAAAAGGGAATGGTGGTGATCAAGGTGAGCCGCCCGCAGCAGGATATGAGGTTTGATGTTCCCGTCGTGGGGAGGGAGACAGTCGATCTGCTCTCGAACCATCGGGCCGCTGCCCTCGCGCTCGAGACGGGACGGACAATCCTGCTCGATAGAGGGGAGTTTCTCGAAAAGGCGGATAGAGCCGGGATAGCGGTTGTGGGAGTGTGAGATGATCGGAGTATGGGAGTATGGGAGTGTGGGGGTGTGGGAGTAGGTGGTTCTGAGAATGCCGGAGTGTCGGTGTTTTTTCTCCCATACCCCGACACTCCCATACTCCCATACGATGATTTCATTCATGTCAGAGACAGGGAGAGTGATAAAGATTTGAATACGGAAAGATTACGCGTCGCGGTTGTCGGTGTCGGTAACCTCGGGAAGCACCACGCCCGCATCTATTCACAAATCCCGGATATTGAACTCGCCGGGGTTGTAGATATAGATGCGAGGACTGCGGCGAAGGTTGCCTCGCGCCTCGGGACCTCCGCATATGCGAGGTTGAGCGATATCCCCGGAAGAATCGACGGTGTGAGCGTGGTGGTACCCACGGACGTGCATCTCCCTGTCGCGCGGGAGGCTTTTGCGCTCGGTGCACATGTGTTGATTGAGAAACCGATCGCGTTGAATGTGGCTGAGGCGAACGAGATTATCGAGAGAGCGCGTGAGAAGGGGCTGGTCCTCCAGGTGGGTCATATCGAACGTTTCAATCCGGCAATCTTGGCGCTCCGCAAGATTCTGACGAGGGTTGGTTTCATCGAGGTCCATCGCCTCGCGCCGTACAAGGCGGAGGGCACCGAGGTGGGGGTTGTGCTCGACCTCATGATCCACGATATCGACATCATCCTCAATATCGTCCATTCCCCGATCAAGGATATTCGGGCGGTCGGCATCCCGGTGCTTAGTTCGAGCGAGGATATCGCAAATGCCCGCATCCAGTTCGAGAACGGGTGCATCGCCAATGTCACGGCGAGCCGCATCAGTTTTGAGAAGGTCCGCAAGATCAGGATATTTCAGAGCAACGCCTACATATCGCTCGATTATCAGAATCAGGAGGGGATGATCTACCGGAAGGAGGCGGGACGCATCATCCGAGAGAAGATGCCCTTGGAGAAGGACGAGCCCCTCAAACTCGAGATCAAGTCATTTCTGGAATGCATACGGGCGTCGAGACAGCCGGTGGTGCCCGGCGAGCACGGGCGCCATGCGCTCCGGGTCGCCTCGGAGATCACACGCCTGCTCCACGAGAACTCCCTCTATAGGGATGCGATCGAGGAGCAGCGTAATTCTCCGCCTCTTGATTTGAGGAAACTAATGTGATGATGGCAGAAAAGAATACTCGAGCCGGCGAGTGGGAGAGCCGGCGAAGCGGCGATTCCATACCATGTAATCGCCGACACGCCGATACGCCGACACCCCGATACGTGTCGCATGATCCCTCAGCGTCAGGGATAGATCGGCATGAGGCGCCTCCGCCGCACCGTATCCTCATCGTCGCGGGGGAGGTGTCGGGCGATAAGCACGCTGCGAAGCTGATCGCCGCATTAAAGGAGCGCGAGCCACGCCTGGAGATATACGCGGCAGGCGGCGAAAAGATGAAGGCGGCAGGCGCGACACTCCTGCATAACCTTGTGAAGATGGCTGTTCTGGGCTCAGTCGAGGTGCTCAGGAACTATCGCGCACTGAGGAAGATCTTCTACGCGATCCTCGCTTTTGTGCGGGAGCAGCACCTCGACGCGGTGATCCTGGTCGATTACCCCGGCTTTAATATACGACTCGCGAAGAAGATAAAGAAGACGGGGTTGGGGACAAAGGTGATCTACTATATCTCTCCGCAGGTGTGGGCCTGGGGAACGAGGAGGAAATGGACGATCAGTAAACATGTGGACAGAATGATCGCCATCCTGCCTTTTGAGAAACAATTTTATAGCGATACGGAAATGCCGGTTGATTTTGTGGGACACCCGTTGCTGGATGACCTCAAGCTGGAGTACACGCGGGCGGAGACACGGAAGCGATGGGGCCTCGGTGAGCAGACACGCGTCGTCGCGCTTCTTCCGGGAAGCAGGTGGAATGAGGTCCGGCGGCACTTGCCGGTCATGCTTCGCGCGGCTGAGTTGATGAAGAGAGAGCTGCCGGAGCTCGAATTTGCGACATGCGAGCCGCCGAGTGAGTTCCGGTCATTCACCATGGAGGAACTTGGCCGGAGCGCGGTTACTGTCAGGATCGGGGAAGGGAGCATCTACGGGGTTATCGACGCATCGGATCTGGCGCTCGTTGCCTCGGGGACCGCGACGCTTGAGACTGCCTGTCTCCTGAAACCGATGGTCATCGTGTACAGGGTTTCCTGGCTGACCTATTTCCTGGGGAGAGCGCTTGTGAAGCTGCCGTACATAGGAATGGTGAATGTCATCGCCGGGCGAAAAATCATGCCGGAGTGTATCCAGGGGCATGCGACGCCGGAGAGAATTGCGGATACGGCGCTCGATCTTCTGAGGGATGAGCGCCAGTACGCCGCGGCGGTTGAAAAACTGCGCGGGGTACGGGCGCATGTGGGCGATCCGGGCGCAAGTGTCCGGGCTGCCAGGGTAGTCCTGGCAGAGTTAGGGATGGCGGGTGTGGAACGATGAAAATCTATCTTCGGTTATTAAGCTACCTCAAGCCCTATTCGGGGAAAATGGTCGTCGCAATAGTGGCAATGGTTATCTTCACGCTCCTTCAGAGCATGAGCATTATGACCCTTATCCCACTTGTGGACAAGGTGTTCAATAATAAGGAGGTGATCATTCCCCACAGCGTCGCGTTCCTCCCCTTCAGGGCACATATAGAGAGGCTCGTCACGTATCTCAATTCAGTGAGGCGGTACCCGAACATGCTCAACATGATCGTCATCTTTGTGCTTATCTGCACATTTTTTAAGGGGGTGGCGGAGTACCTCCATGAGGTGATGCTGGAGTATGTGGGTCAGGGGGTGTGCAAGGATCTCCGCAACCATCTCTACGGCCACATCCATACGCTCCCCATGGAATATTTCGACAAGAAGAGAACGGGGGAACTTGTGTCGAGGATCAACTATGATGTGAGTCTCATCCTCGAAGCGGTGTCGGGACGTTTCGCCAAGTCGCTCATGGATTGCATCCAGCTCCCCGCATATGCTGTCATCGCATTGTGCATCGACTGGAAGCTCGCCATGATCACCATGATCGGGTTGCCGTTCCTGATCGCCCCGATCGGGATTGTGGGACGGAAGGTGCGCCGGCTCACCAAACGCGCGCAGGAGAAGGTTGCAGACATCTCGTCGATCCTCTTCGAGACTATCTCCGGCATCCAGGTTGTGAAGGCGTTCTGCATGGAAGGATACGAGGGGCACCGCTTCAAACACGAGAACCGCATACTCTTCCGGGTCATGGTATCGGCGGTTAAGAAGGCGGCGATATTGAGCCCTCTCACCGAGTGGATCGGAATGATCGTTGTGTCGTTCCTCCTCTACTATGGGGCGCGGCTCGTGATCAAGGAAGATATTACTATCAGCTGGTTCTTGGTGTTCCTGGGGATGCTGGCGGCCATGATCAAGCCGATAAAAAATATCGGCAAGCTCAACGTCGGTTTTCAGAAGGCAATGTCGGCAGCGGACCGCATCTTCTACCTCCTCGACACGAAATCGAGCATGCTGGAGCGGAAGGATGCGATTGAACTCCCGCGGATACGCAGCGGCGTGGTTTTCGACGGGGTGAGCTTCGAGTACACCGAGGGCGTGGCGGAGGTTTTGAGGGATATTAATCTCAATGTCAAGGTTGGCGAGATCATCGCGATTGTAGGCCCGAGCGGCTCCGGCAAGACCTCGCTCGTGAGTCTGATTCCGCGCTTCTACGATCCGACCGAGGGGCGCCTCCTCATCGATGGAATCGATCTGCGCGACGTGACGCTCTCGAGCCTGCGCGGACAACTCGGCATCGTCACTCAGGAGACGATCCTCTTTAATGATACGGTCAGGAACAATATCGCCTATGGGCAGGTGGATGCGCCGTTCGAGAAGATCGTAGAGGCCGCAAAGATGGCCAATGCGCACGATTTCATCACACCCCTCGCCCAGGGATACGATTCGATAATAGGGGAGAAGGGGGAGATGCTCTCCGGGGGGGAGAGGCAGCGGCTCGCGATTGCGCGCGCAATTTTAAAGGATCCGGCGATCCTGATTCTCGATGAAGCGACCTCGGCTCTTGATACGGAATCCGAGCGGCTCGTTCAGGATGCAATCGATAAACTAATGCGGCGCAGGACAGTGTTTGTGATCGCGCACCGCCTCTCCACCATTACGCATGCAGATCGTATCATTGTGCTGGAGGGAGGCAAGATCGTTCAGATCGGGCGGCATGAAGAGCTTGTATCCCAGGAAGGAATTTACAAGAAACTCTACGAGCTGCAATTTGAGATCTGAACGCCCGCTTTAACGAGCACCACAGATACACACAGATAAAGCAATTATAGTATTCATCAGAAGTATAAAAAAGCAATCGTAACGAGTTCAAGTATGAAACCGCGGATTTCGCGGATTGGGCGGATTATAAACAAGAATCCGCGTAATCGATATATGAGCGCCATAAAAGAAAAAATCATCCATTTTCTCCTGCGTTACTGCATTCCGACATCTCTCCTCCTGCTCGGACGCAGTATCCGATTCCGTTGGATAAACGATCAGTTCACGCGGGAGAAGGCCGCCCGTAAAGAGAGTTGCATCTACTGCTTCTGGCACAATCGGTTTCTACTCATGCCCTATATATATCAGAGGTACAGGGGGGGCAAGAATATCTGTGTGATGGCGAGCCTCAGCAAGGATGGGGAGTATATCAGCGATGTGCTCGGGGGATTCGGCTTCGAGGTCGCGCGTGGCTCCAGTTCACGGGGAGGGGAGGGGGCGATCATGGATATGGCCGCCATGCTCGAGAGAGGACTGGATGCCGCGGTCACGCCCGACGGCCCGCGCGGGCCTGTCTACAGGGTACAGCCTGGCGTCATTATGCTTTCCCAGGCGAGCGGCATCCCGATTGTTCCCGCGTCATATGATGTGACACGAAAGAAACGCCTCAAGAGCTGGGATAGATTTATCATTCCGGCGCCTTTTTCAAGAGCGGTGCTTGTGTACGGCGATCCTATTGTCGTTCCAAACGATGCGGATGAAGCGAAGCGGGAAGAGTTGAGGGTTCGATTGGAAAATTCACTGCGTGATCTCAATGCGAAAGCTGCGTCTCTGCTAGGGGTAGAGGGCGACTGACGGTCCTCATACCTGTTTGCCGAACTTCGTTGATTCCCGGAGGATCTGCTCCCAGATTTTTCTACCAATCGCCTCCTGCTGCTGATCGTTTAAGGCGAGGAACTGGAGGCCGGCGAGATCTTCACCGCCGCGTGATGTTTTGGTTTGCTGCGTGTGCACCACTCTTGCACGGGTCTTCAGAGGCTCCCTGCCCCCCCCGAGCGAAATCTCGAGATCAAGGACGTCGTCCTTCTTTACATCTCCCGAAACCATGAGCAGGAGCCCCCCGTCGCTGATATTTCTCGTCTCGCCGGAGGCGGCGGGGCCGCCGGGAAGGCAGTAGGAGGTTTTTAAAAGGCAGTGCGCTCTCTCGGATTGTCTGCGCTCGATGCCATATTGCTTCTTCATGAAAATGGCCTCGCGTAGTTTCTCTTGCACGCCAGAGCCGTTGCTCTTGGAGAAGCGTGGTGCGGTGCCGGGGCAAAGCTTACTTGGATTTCGGCTGCGTGCTGAGGATGATTCTCACGTTCTTCCACCCTATTTTGGGCTCGACAGTGAGAATGCAGCTCTGACCCTCTTTTTCGTAGTAGCGAGTGCTGGAGTAATAGTCGATGTAGCTCATTTCCTGCCAGCCGTGGAGTGGCATCTGCTGCTGGTAGAAAGCGAGCACGTCATTGAGGCTGCTTCTCCCCTCGTAGATGAGACGTCCGACACGCGTAACATCGTTCTGGAAAGAGTAGGAATTGCTGCGCTTCAGGACGAAGGCCGCGGGGACAGGAATATCCTCAAATGAAACGTCGCTGCTGAAAGCCACCTGCGGTGATCCGGCGGGCTGATCCCCCTTTTTGCACCCTGTCATTCCCGCCAGCAGAAACATTGCGCCAATGATCACTGTCCACGTTCCAACCGTTCTCATTCGTAACCTCCCCTAGTTCAGATTGTTTTCCAGGATTACAGGGGGTTGTGCACCTGCCATAGGCGAGCCCCCGAACCATAAAACACACAATGATACGCCCCGATTCATGCGATTGTCAAATAGTATTTCGTCGCATTCTTTCGCCGCAAATATCTTATCGCAATCGGTCCCGTTCCTGCCCCATATTTTTAGAGGCTCGCGGTTCGAGGTGCACTGTAGTGTCTGCTTGGATTGCGTCTTTGAGCGCATATTTGACCCGCGCGGCGAGGGCGTGGGCCTCACGCACGCTCATTTCAGGTGGAAAACAGAGGTGGAGGGTGAGCTCGATATAGTCACCGTATTTATGCATGCGAAGCTGGTGCACGTCGGCGACGGCGGGAGCGGATGTGCGGATGATATCCCGCACGCGCTGTTCGAGTTCCTCGCTATGCGCTTCCCCCATGGAGACGCTGGAGGCAGTTCGTATGATATCGAACGCCGCATAAAGGATGAGGAGCGAAACCCCGATTCCGAGCACGCCGTCCATCCACCAGAAGTAACCGCCGATGAGCGCGCCCACCACGATGAGGCCGGAGGCAATGGCGTCGCTGCGATGGTGCCACCCGTCCGCCATGAGAGAGCTGGAATTAATTTTGCGTCCGGCCCAGAATGAGAATTGCGCGAGCGCTTCCTTGAAAAACACGGAGATCAAGAATACGACGATCGCAAATATGCTGAACGTTGCGGATTGATAGTTGATCAGTCTTCTGATCGATTGCATCATGAAATCGGCGCCCACCACCGCGAGGAGCGTTCCGATAATGATAGCGGCGACGGTTTCAGCGCGACCGTGCCCGAACGGATGCTGATGGTCCGCCGGCTTCGCTGCAATCCAGAAGCCGACGATCACCACCACGGAGGTAAGTGTGTCGGAGAGTGTGTGCCATGAATCGGCGATCATGGCCACAGATCCGGCTTGGCATCCTACCCAGAACTTTAGAGCGAAGAGGGCGGTGTTGATGACGACGGAGATCCATCCCTCAAGATAGCCCCAGAATTTTTTAACCGCAAACACCTCTGGCGTTTTCACGCAAATAGTGTAGAGGAGAACGATATGGAGGACAAGGAGTAAATTTGATTTTGAGTAATGGTTCACTTATGGGTGGTATCCCTTTTACTTGTCATCCCGGCACTTCGACTGCGCTCAGTGTAAACTCGAGCGGGGATCCAGTATGAAACCTGGATTCCTGCTCGAGTTTACCCTCGTGAAAACGGGGGCAGGAATGACATATTCAGCAATGTACCACCCCTAAGTGATGCATTACGATTTTGACAGAAGTAAATTTGGTTTTGTAAATTTGATTTTTCCGCATGGATTATTCACGAAACATTCGCATGCTCGGAGGCGTACTTACCAGCCCGCCTGACGGCCTAGCCTGGTCTATTCATCAACTCGAGATCAGGGCGATCTCCATGTCTGATAACACATTGTAGTGTAGGGGCTTGATCCTTCGGCAAGGTCCCTTCGACTTCGCTCAGGGTCTTCGACAGGACAAGTTTTATCAAGCCCGTTTCTAACGCGGGTTCGATAAATCGAACCCCTACAATAGGGAGATCAATAATCCAGGCTAGAGCGGAGAAGATGTTTCATTGTCACTGTGAAAACATTACAAATTCTGTCTGACAAGAGTTGTATACAAAGTGTACACTTCTGGCACCCGGAGGTATAAACAAAGTATACAAATCGGAGATTTTCAGGATATATCGAAAATTTTAATCGATGCTTTCATAGCCCCAATTGCCTCACCCCAAGTTTATTATGACTATTTTTCTCATATTAAAGAAAAATCATGTTGTTGGCATGAAAATTGCAGGTAAATAATATGAGTTTTTTGCGTGTCGTGCATTCTGTCACCCTTGCAGGGAAATAATGACCATCATTATTCTTAGTGTAGTCCTCTTTATCGCATCCTTCGCTGATGCCGTACCTGCACATTCCCCCTTCCCTCAATGCTGCGATTTCACATTCCCCTCCCACTCGCAAAAAGATGACAACATTCCGCAATTGGGTGTTGGCATATCGGGGATTGGCAGAATCGTAGCAGGCTATGACCTGGTCTGGGGGGAGAATACAGGGTGGGTCAATCTCAGGACAGCGCACACCGATGTGAAGATCGGCTCGAACATATTGGAGGGCTGGGTCTGGTTTGAGAACTGCGGTTGGGTGTGCCTCGGGAACGGGCATTCTCTGGATGGGAGGAGCTACTCCAACAGAAGCGCCCATGACTGGGGAGTCGACAACGATGGTCATGGCAAGCTGTCAGGCTATGCGTGGTCCGAGGTCACAGGGTGGATCAGTTTCCACACCGGTCACTCGAGGGTGTACGTGGATGGGCGGGGCCAATTTTACGGATATGCGTGGGGAGAGAATGTAGGGTGGATGCATTTCGGGCCCGGCAGGAGAGTGCAGTATATTGCGAAGACCGATCCCGGGCCATGGAAAGAGATCGGGCCGGAATCTGGCGGAAGATTCGCCGGCAGCCCGGATGATTCTGAAATGAGCCGCGGCTCTGTTCCCGCGACAGGCCTGAGGAACAATCATGAGAGATACGAAGAGTATGCCTTTACAATCTGTTTGATAAGAATTGGAAAAGATGATTCCTGTGCACGTATCCGGCGTTCCGAAACGCCGGTGTATATAAGCAGTCTCGCCACATTTTTTTCCATCCGCGCCCCTCCACCGACGTGCTAGGCTGATCTATTCATCCACCCAAGATTAACATTATTCAAGTATTTGTAACACATTGCATTGTAGGGGCTTGATCCTTCGGCAAGGTCCCTTCGACTTCGCTCAGGGTCTTCGACAGGACAAGTTTTATCAAGCCCGTTTTTAAACCAGGGTCGATCCTTCGGCTTCGCTCAGGACAGGTTCGTCGAACCCCTACACTATGCAGATGAATAATTCAGGGGGAACTACAGCAAGAAGTTCAAAGTCAAAAACCAAAAGTAAAAAGCGAAAGGATGGATACACAAATGAAAAAGCTAATCACAGTAGGGCTAAGCTTAATGTTGCTGGTCGGCGTGTCCGGTTTGGCAGTTGGGGGGAGCCTTGATTCTCCGGGAGACCCCTCGGGGGGAAGCGGGATGTACACACTCCAGAACCTGTATGAGTATCTGACAAGCGGCGCGGCGCTCACGGTGCAGACAAGTTTCCAGGAGCCCACGTCGGGCCCCGGATCAACGATGAAGACGACAAAGGAGATCGGGGATGCGATCAAAGCATTGCACGACCAGTGCAATGTGACCGCGGATAATGTTGAGTTGGGCAAGACGTTTTTCTGCACGCAGTCAGGAAGCTGGGGGGTGCGGACGGGGCGAGCGCAAGTAGTGCCGACACCGACACCGTCAGTCACACCAACACCAACGTTGGGCCAGGCCGGATGCGAAGCGAAGGGCGGGCGTTGGGCACCGAGGAACGACCTGGGCGGCAATTATGGGTGCTGGCTCCTCGGAAGCACATACGATACATCGTGCGATACCACATGTGGACTTGTATCTTTAACATGTGCCGATGGATATTGGCGCGACGCTGACTGCGCTGCATGCAAGCTTTACAAAGGGGGGGCGGCAGCGTGCAGTGTTGGCGGATGCAATCCGAATAATACAGCGCCCGAGTATAGCGACTGTTGCGACGGGTGTCTCAACAGATGTATGACAGGATTTGGGTCCGGAGATACGGGTGGGCCATACACAACAGATGAGAGCAGGGGGCACGGGAGCTGTGGGCAAGCGGGACAGAATTTTCAGCACAGATTGTGTGTATGTCGGTAAATTAAAAGGGGCGCTTTTCTCGGCGAGTGTATACGAGCCTTACCCGGAATATGAGGCTGCACGCAGATCCCGCACCGAGTGCGGGATAGGTGCGCCATCTTGAATGCTGCCGGCAAGGGAGTATAGTGCCCTCCCTGCTCCCTACCGGCGGCGGAGATAACTCCTGATTCTCGCTGGAGAAAATTCCTGCTCTTTAAGCTGATCTATTCACCAACTTTTACTGTTTTAACCGCAGATTACGCGGATTACGCGGATTCGCATTGTTTAATCCGCCCAACCCGTGGTTGCATATGTTTGGCCGTTAACATTATCGAGTGGTGGCGTCGTACGTGCGGGATAAGTACTGTTGACAAGCTTTCCTGCCGCCGTGTCGCCCCTATGATTGCGTGGAGGTAGCTGGATGAGGCCGCGTGTGTAAAGCTCACCTCAGCCTATCCTGCTCTTCCCGGCTCACTGGAGATACCCCTTTCTCAGTGGCCATTCCGTTCGGGTGGCGGTATAGGGGATATTTCTATTTAGTCATCGGGAGGACATTATTATTCTGATATGACAAGAGTTGTATACAAAGTTTACACTTTTAGCTCTCGGAGGTGTAAACAAAGTATGCAAATCGGACTTTTTCAGGAACCATGAAGAATTTTTATCTTTGAAATCATTTTCTCAACTACTTCTCCCCAAACTTGATATGACTATTTTTCTCTCATGGAAGAAAAATCATGCTGTTGGCATGAAACTTGCAGATTAGTAACACGGGTTTTTTGTGTATGCGTGCATTGTGTCACCCTTGCGGGGAAATGATGGCCGTCATTATCCTTGTTATAATCTTCATTACAGCATCCTTCGCAGATGCCGTGCCCGCTCATTCTCCCTTTCCTCAAGGCCACGATCTTGAATTCTCCCCCGATTTGGAAAGGAATGACATCCCCCGGAATCCGGGTGTTGGCGTACCCGAGATCGGCAGAATAATAGCAGGCCATGACGTGATCTGGGGGGAGAATGCAGGGTGGGTCAATCTCAGGGCTGCACACTCCGATTTGAAGATCGGCTCGAACATACTGGCGGGCCGGATCTGGTTTGAGAACTGTGGTTGGGTCTGCCTTGGGGAAGGGAATCCTCTAAACGGGGAGCGCTACTCCAACAGGAGCCGCTCTGACTGGGGCGTTAACAACGATGGACAGCGCAGGTTGTCGGGGTTTGCCTGGTCTGAAGTGACGGGGTGGATTAGTTTCCATACCGGTTACTCTCGGGTGTGCCTGGATGAGAGCGGCCAATTTTACGGCTACGCATGGGGAGAGAACGCAGGGTGGATGCATTTCGGGCCCGGCAGGAGCGTAAGGTATCTTGCGAAGACAGATCCCGGGCCCTGGAAAGAGATCGGGCCGGAACCGGGAGGAAGATTCGCCGGCGGCCCTGATGATTCTGAAATGAGCAGCGGCTCTGTTCCCGCAGCAGGACTTAAGAGTAATAATGAAAGATACAACAATGATGCATTGACTGTCTCTGTATTCAGGCTGGGAAGAGATGATTACTGTGCGCATATCCGGTGCTCTAATACACCGGTTTATATAAGCAGTCTTGCCAAACTTTCTCCCATCCGCGCCCCTCCGGTGATTGTCTAACCATATCTTGTCAAGGGACGTGCCTGCACGCCGGAGTGCGTTTCGGCACGCAGGCGTGGCAATCGCGCCTTTATCAATTTCAAGATAAATCAAGAAAGGATTGGTGCCAAAATGAAAAAGTTGATCACAGTAGCTCTGAGTTTGATGTTCGTGGTATGCATGTCTTATACGGTCATTGCCGGGAGCCTTGACTCCCCGGGAGCCCCTTCAGCGGGGAGCGGGATGTATACGCTCCAGAACCTGTATGACTACCTGACGAGCGGCGCTGCTCTCACGGTGCAGACCAGTTTCCAGGAGCCCACTTCGGGCCCCACCGCCGGCACGATGAAGACGACAAAGCAGATCGGCGACGCCATTAAGGCACTACTGGATCAGAGCGATGTGGGTCCTGATAATGTTGAGTCGGGCAAGAGGTTTTTCTGCGCGCAGGCGGGGAGCTGGGGCATCCGGACAGGAACGCTAAGTGCATTGCCGAGACCGACAGCTACACCAACAGTGACACCAACACCAACAGTAACACCAACAATAAGTTACGCATCCTGTAAAGCCATTAAAACGGCAATTCCGACTGCGAGCGATGGCGTCTACACCATTAACCCGAGCGGGACCGCTCCCTTCCAAGCCTATTGCGACATGACCACCGACGGCGGCGGATGGACACTGATAGCCCGGATGAAGCCCGATGGCACTGAAGGGTCATATCAAGCAAACGAATACAATCCTCCGACCTCCTCCTATGGAACAAATCCTTCGGGACCGCCGGGTAGTGGCACCCTGGGCCATACCAAGATTAACGCTCTTAAGCAACTTGAGTCGCCTGCAGACACTGCGGTGTTCCGGATCGTCTCAGGTTCAGACAGGCGTTACCAGAACTTCAGGGTGCAAGGCGCCTGGGCGTCTGACGGGACCGGCGGCGACGTCAAGTGTCAGAGTCACGCAGGAACCTGGTCTGGATGGTACACTCCAGCCGGCGGTACTCTTGCGGCTCATTCGACTGCCCACCTTAAAGGTATAGGGTCATATCCCAGTGGATATACAGATGGTAATTGGGTGATCAAACATTGGGGATTGGTGAAACCGTCTGGTGCCTGCGATGAGGCGGGGTATTCGATGTATAATGCGGAGTATGGCGGTCCCAATGATTGTTCAGGAGAAGTCTTCATCCGTGAATGATGCCCTTTGGGCTTGCCTTCCCGGGACGTGTCTGGGCGGCGCCATGACCTAACCGTGTTAGCCGCGGGCGGCAAGGGGGCGCGATATTCGCATTGCTCCCTGCCAGCGGCGGAGATAACTCATGATCTCCGTGTGAGAAGATCCTTGCTCTTTAAGCCGGAGCCCGGTTGATTCGTCCGGATATAAAATGTATATCCGGGGCGCATCGTAGCGCCGGATACTATCTCCGTGCGAAGTGGCGAGCAGCCTCATGAGATTAGTATGGACAAAAGGCACACGGAAGGGAGGTGATGCGATGAGGTATTTTGGTTTCGATCTGTCTCAGGATGTCCCAACCATTCGACAGGTCATGGCACAACCATTCGGCCGGCCATGGCACAACCATTCGGGGGCCAGTGGACCCTGAGTTTATATAAATGGGTACTCGTATCCAAATTATGCACATGGAATCGCATGATTGGCGATAATTTGGACAAGATTGGTACAAGGGTCAGATATTCACAATGTAATGTAAGGAAGGTGGAAAGATGAAAAGGTTGACGGCAGTAATGTTAAGTGTGATGTTCGAGGTCAGCGTGAGCGGCATGGCCATGGCGGGGAGTCTTGACTCTCCGGGAGCTCCGTCGGCGGGGAGCGGTATGTATACACTCCAGAACCTGTATGACTATCTGACGGCCGGTGCGGCACTTACGCTGCAGACCGTTTTTCAGGAGCCGACGTCGGCGCCGGGCTCGACGATGAAGACGACAAGGCAGATAGGTAACGAAATTAAATCCCTGTTTGACCTATGCGCAACCACGACTGCCTCGGATGTGAAGTCAGGCCAGCTATTTTTCTGCACGCAGACGGGGAACTGGGGAGTTCAGACGGGAACAGCGCAATTAGTGCCGACACCGACACCGACACCAACAACAACGCCCACGCCAACAACAAGTTTGTACGGTGGTCTTGTTGCTTACTATACATTAAATGAAACTTCCGGGACTACTGCCGTTGACAGTCAGGGTTCTCATAATGGAACTAATAATGGGGCAACAGTCAACCAAGAAGGAAAGATTGGAAAAGCCTATTCTTTTGGCGGAGATGGAGATTATATAAATATTCCACACCATACATCACTAAATCCAGTTATGCCTTTTAGTATTAGTATGTGGATAAAGGCAACTTCATATCCATCACAGGTTGCTTTAATGGGGAAAAGTAATAGTTATAATGATGGCTATGATCTGAGATTAAAATCAAATGCTTCAGGAATAGACCTCGTTAAATATTCTGTAGCAGACCAAACTGTAAGCATAGGATACTCCTTGTCTAATGGCGTGTGGTATCACATTGCCGTTGTACAAGAAACAACACAGGTTAAGTATTATGTGAATGGGGTTAATGTTGGTAACTTTTCCGGTACTGGAATACCTGCAACGAACACCGAACCTGTTCATATTGGGAATACAACCGCACCAGACAGTCAAAGTTTTAATGGAATTATAGACGAAGTAGGTTTTTGGAATAAAGCTTTGTCTACCTCAGAAATAAGTGAATTATGGAATAGTGGAAGCGGGAAAGCACTGTTTTAACCTGGATTATTCATTAACACGGCAGGGTCGGTGTTCACTATGTTATCCCTGCGCGAAGCCGTCCAGCCTACGTGGCCACTTCGGCGGAGTGGGCCTCCGGCATAGGAAGGTTTGCGCGAGGAGGGATCCAGCTTTGAATCGTGCAGAGCTGGATCCCCTCTTCCCGCCTGCAACGCACTGCGTTCAGTGGCGGGCAGGGCGAGGGAATGACATCAGTTGTGTCCCTCCGGCTTCACGTGATTATGCTTTTTGGGCAAAGATTTTTGCCGTTAGATTTGAAGCTCGTTGTTTCGCAGCATATTGCTTTATCTGTGTTCATCCGCGGTTATCTGTGTGTATCTGTGGTGATCGTTTAAACTTCAACATGCATCACAGATTAACACAGATAGCACACCGCTAAACACAGATAGGTTTGGTTGCGGCCAGCATGTCGCGCGCGGACGGGGATGACTGGCGACACAGGGGATATTTTTGTTCTACCATCTGGGAGACATTATTATTGAAATATGACAAGAGTTGTATGCAAAGTTTACACTTTTATCAGCAGCGGATATAAACAAAGTATGCACATCAGACCTTCTTGAAGGCCATTGTAATAGTTCATTCTTGTACATATTATTTTAATTGTTTCACACCATGTATATTATGACTGTTTTTGTCCCATCAAAGAAAGGTAGTTCTATTGGCATAAAACTTGCAGATTAGTAATGTGGGTTTTTCATATGTGCGTGCATCTTGTCACCGCTGCGGGGAAATGATGGCCGTCATTATTCTTGTTATCGTCCTCTTTACAGCATCCTTCGCTGATGCCGTACCTGCTCATCCTTCCTTTCGCCGATGCAGCGATTTTCTATTCTCCGCCAACCCAGGGAAAAATAACAGCCTTCTACAATTGGGTTCTGCCATACCGAAGACCGGCAGAATCGTTGCAGGTTATGATGTGGTTTGGGGAGAGAACGCGGGGTGGATCAATCTCAGGGCTGCACACTCCGATTTGAAGATCGGCGCGAACATATTGGCGGGCTGGGTCTGGTTGGAAAACTGCGGCTGGGTATGCCTCGGTGAAGGGCATCCTCTGGATGGGAAGGGCTACTCCAACAGGAGCGCCTGTGACTGGGGAGTTAATAACAACGGCCAGGGCAATTTGTCGGGCTATGCGTGGTCTGAGGTTACGGGTTGGATTAATTTTCGCACCAGTTATTCAAGAGTGTATCTGTATGAGAGCGGCCAATTTTACGGATATGCGTGGGGAGAGAATGTAGGGTGGATGCATTTCGGGCCCGGCCGGACAGTGCAGTATCTTGCGAAAGCCGATCCCGGTCCATGGAGAGACATCGGGCCGGAATCGGAGGATAGATTAGTCGGCTGCCCGAATGATTCTGTAATGGGGAGCGGCTGTGTTCCCGTAACGAGCCTGAACATCAACTATCGAAGGTACAACATCGATGCCTGGATCTTCTGTGTGGTCAGGCTGGAAAGAGATGATTTCTGTGACCATATCCGGTGCTCTAATATACCGATTTATATAAGCAGTCTCGCCACACTTTCTCCCATCCGCGCCCCTCCCACTGGCCGTAAGGGAGTATGGGCGTGTCGGCGTGGCGGCGAAAACACAAAGACACAAAGCACGCGGAGAATGAAGTGGTAGGAAGTAAGTGGTAAATCGTAAAACTTAAAACTTATAGATTAGTGCTAATGAAAGGATGGTTAAAAAGATGAAAAAGTTGATGATGTTGGCGGCAGGTTTGATGTTCGCGGCAGGCATGACTGGGATGGCCATAGCCGGGAGCCTTAACTCTCCGGGAGCCCCGTCGGCGGGGAGCGGGATGTACACGCTCCAGAACCTGTATGACTACCTGACGAGCGGCGCGGCACTCACGGTGCAGACAAGTTTCCAGGAGCCAACGTCGGGCCCCGGATCCACGATGAAGACGACGAAAGAGATCGGCGATGCCGTCGCGACGCCATTTGCCATGTGCGACACGACTGCTGCCAATGTTGAGTCGGGCAAGAAGTTCTTCTGCACGCAGCCGGGAAGATGGGGAGTGCAGACGGGGACGGCGATAGTGATAACCCCAACCCCAACCCCGACTGCAACACCAACTATAACCCCAACCCCAACACCATGGTGTGCTGCCAATGGAGGCTTCTGGTCGTCGGACGGTGTGGGCGGATACGGCTGCTGGTTCAGCGGGGAGGCTCACGTCTCCTGCACTGCGATATGCAGCGGAAAATCCCTGACCTGTCGCGCAAGTGGCAGCTGGAATGATGATAGTAATTGCTCGGCTTGCATCCATTATCATCAGACAGCCCCCTGCAACCATGAGGGAAACGGTCCAGGGCAACCGTATTTCCAGGATACCACTTGCTATTACCGGGATTCGGGCAATCAGGACTGCGGAGCGGAAGTGTGGGGGAGTGGTACCAAGTATAGAGTGTGCATATGTGATTAGATAGCGGCTGGCAGGCGACAGCCGCGACTCCGGGCGGATGCGAGATCAGGTGCGCCATGTACGCATAACGCGTTGGAGATCTTACCTCGCACTGAGCAAGCGGTAAGAGAGCCTTTTTAGCTGCTGCCGGTAAGGGAGAAAGGTGTTCATCCCGCTCAGCGGCGGTTCCCTGCCGGAGGCGGGAATAACTCCGAGTCTTCTCTGGAGAAGATCCTTGTTCTTTAAGCCGGAGTAATTTCATTTGTCCCCGAATGGGCAAAATTCCACGGGCTTGCCCCCATGGATGAATGAAAGCTCCTGAATGAGCTCCCTCACCCCATCCCTTTCCCTCAGAGGGAGGGGAAGGGTGAGGGAGAAACTCTTATCAAAGCATTCAGGTCAAGAGAAGTTTGAGCTTTTTTAGTGAAGCGCCTTAACATGGATTATTCACGAGGCGCCCGTAGTAAAAGGGGCATAACCACTGAGGGCATTGAATATACTGAATGTTTAGACTCAGATTTGTGCAGATGAACGCAGATTAACAAAAGAAGCAGCGTGAACCTTGAAGTTTTCACCTCACACTGTCTTTGTATCTGCGTGTTCTGCGTTCATCTGCGTCCTGAATGGCGATTAAGATATCAATGAGATAGTCGTTCGAAGCGTT
>JAPLCW010000086.1 GCA_026392015.1 Candidatus Auribacterota bacterium
CCTTAAGAGCCGAAGTCGCTGCTTGGCAGCAACGACGAAATATCGCTGAAGCCAAAGTCGATTGGCGCTTCACTACTGCCGACGCCAGAATCAAATTGAAACGACTTTACCCGACATTATCAACGTGACGCGACACTAGGATCTGATAGTCAGTTATTGGGGAGCAACGACTGGCATATACGTTATTCCCCTTTATCCCTAACTACTAGCTACTAACTACCAGCTACTAGTTTTAGTTGCGATCCGTGCAGTATTGCTTCATCGCCATATTTTCCCCGGATACGATCAAGCGCGGCATAGAGACGTTTGAACTTTTCTCTCCCGGATCCGTCGAAGGAAAGGCACGGTTGCCACTCGGCGGCGGTGAGGTTTGAGAAACGGATTCCGATGAGCCTGATTCTCAACCGGCGTGTCCATGCCTTTGAGAGGAGATCGGGCACGATTTCACGCACTTCGATATCGAGATCGGTTGCTTCAGGGAAAGTGCGCGAGCGAGTGATGGTTATGAAATCGGCGTAGCGGAGCTTGAGCGTAATTGTCTTCGCCTGCCTGCCAAGTGATCGCAGTGCGCGGCAGCATTCCTCTGCCAGAGAGAAAATCTCCGAGAGTACCCGCTTCCGATCGAGGAGATCCTCAGAGAAGGTGGTCTCACGGCCCACGGATTTCGGCTCGGCGGGTGGAGAGACGGGATCGTCATCCTCTCCCATTGAAGCCCTGTACAGCCACGCACCTGTGGCTCCGAATGCGGAGACGAGGAGTTTTTCACCTATCGTTTGGAGGTCCCGGACCGTGGAGGCACCCAGCAGCCGGAGCTTTTCTGCGGTATGCGTCCCCACCCCGGGAATAGAGTTCACGGGTAACGGCGCGAGAAAATCCCGTTCGTGGCCGGGGAGCACGTGGAGAATGCCGTTGGGCTTGGCTATCGCGGAGGCGATCTTCGCGACGAGCTTGTTCGTGGAGATTCCTATGGAACTGCTGAGTCCCATGGTGTTCTCGATCAAGCGATGCACCCTCTCCGCTGTTTCCATGGGCGGCCCGTAGATCCAGCGGAAACCGCTCATATCCATGTAGGCCTCCTCAAGAGAGAGCGGCTCCAGGTCGGGGGTGAAGCGTTCCAGGATGCGGAACAGCTGCGCGGAGGTGTCCGCATAGTCATCGAAGTGGCAGGGGAGGAAGATGCACTGCGGGCAGAGTCTCTTCGCTCTCCCGATCGGCATTGCGGAATGAATGCCGAATCGCCGCGCTTCGTAAGAGGCGGAGGCGACCACGCCGCGGTGGGATGGGTCTCCTCCGACCACGACGGGTTTCCCCTTGAGCCATGGCCGGCGCAGACGCTCCACCGAAACAAAGAAAGCATCCATGTCTAAGTGGAAGATAAGACGGGTCATAATTTAGCACTAAGGATTAAGCGGTAAGAATTAAGCAGTTACTTTATGCGGGGCTTAATCCTTACTACTTAATTCTTAATCCTTTCATCGATATTTCCTGAGCACCGCGATCACCACTCCCTGTATCCGGACATCGCGGGGATGCGCGACGATCGGCTCCAGTGTGGGATTGGCCGGGACGAGCTTGATACTGCCTTTTCCCTTGTAGAATTTTTTAAGCGTAACCTCTTCGTTGTTGAGGAGGGCGACAACCGTCTCCCCGTCAGTCGCGGTGTCCCTCTTCTCCACGACGATGTAATCCCCGTCCCTGATCTGTTCGTCGATCATCGAGTCTCCCTTGACCCGCAGCATGAAGGTGTTTCCCTTGCCCGCGAACTCCTTTGGCATGACCATCGTCTCCCGGTGGGGGAGCGCCTCAATCGGTTTTCCGGCGGCGATCAGACCGAGGAGTGGGAGTTCAACCGCGGCGATTTTGATTCCTTCCACCGGTACGAGCTCTATGGAGCGGCTCCGGTTCCACGCGCGGTTGATGACGCCTTTTTTCTCAAGGTTCACAAGATGTTTGTGTACCGTGGCGAGGGACGAGAGGCCGAATCGTTTCCCGATCTCTTCGATACTTGGGGCATAGCCCTGCCTCGAAATGAATCCATTGATGAAATCCAGTATCTGGCGCTGGCGTTTAGTTAAATACATGCATGTTCCTCCGTCGATTCGAGCGCCCGTACGCGGGACTTCAGTCCCCCCGAATCTCTTTGTCCGGCAATGGAGCAGGCGTCGCTCTCTTCCTTGTAGGGGGGACTTCAGTCCCTCCTACAGTCCTATTGTCCAATTCCAGTATAGGCGAATAAAAAGCGAAAGTAAAGGAGAAAGAAAAGGGGGTCTATTCTGTTTTATGTGGGTAAATGAATTTCATCACCCCCTCCCCCTGTGAAGGGGGAGGGTCAGGGTGACACTACAGTTTCGGGTTTTCAGTTTCTAGCCATCTTCATAATCTAAAAACTTAACAAATGAGACAAATTGTTTAGACTTTTAACAAAGAGTTAAAGAGAAAAAGAGAATGAATGTATGTTCTAATCTTTTGGCAGGCAATTTAGCTCGACCCTCTTGCTTACTTTTACTCTTTGTTGCATGGCATTTCCATAATCAAGAACTCCGCAAATGATTCTAGTTTTTTAGGAAAGGCAAGGTTGACTCCTTGTCGGTTTAAGGCGAAGCTCGTCCTCTTTATTCTTTTATAAAAACAAACTGATTATTGCCCAAACTGACGGTTGTTTTCAAATTTTGCAGTTTAAATCCCCTGTTTTTATAGAATTTAAAAATCTCCTCCACCGTCGCCACCTCGTATGGAAAACCTCCCAGCCAGTCAAACCAGTCATGGACAATCGACATGCCTCTGTTATTCTTATATGTGGAGAACAGATTCTTTCTCCGGATGATGCTCGCCGCCGCCGCCCTCGAAAAATAGTACGGGATAAACACACCGGAAACAAAAATTCTCCCGATACTCGACGAGCAATAGGTCC
Source organism: Candidatus Auribacterota bacterium (assembly GCA_026392015.1). Classification (GTDB taxonomy): domain Bacteria; phylum Auribacterota; class Tritonobacteria; order UBA1439; family UBA1439; genus JAPLCW01. Next base: position 2,912 of record JAPLCW010000086.1, read on the forward strand.
GCTTCACTCGCCGCCAGAATCTGGATCTTCTCCCCATATCATTGTAAATAGCGATGCAGAGAACGCCGTTCTTCTTCACGAGGTCTGTAACATTTTTTAGTGCTTCCCACATCTTCCCGGTATGATGCAAGACACCCCATGAATACACTATGTCGAAACTGCCCAGTAATTTCAGAAAATCCTTGTCCAGCACAGAACCCTGTTCAATCGTCCATTCCCGGTCGTCAGGGAAAAACCTCGTGCGAAGCTCCGTTGTGCACGCCACCGAGGATGGGTCATAGTCGAAAGAATGAACCGTTGCTCCCAATCTGCGCGCCACCAGTGAAAAAAGCCCGCTCCCGGAGCCTATATCCAGGAACGTCTTTCCGGCGAGATTATCACACTCGATCATTTCCTTGAGCGAGTTCTCCGCCACCCTTATCCTGTCGTCATTCAGCGTTGAAAGAAACGCACGCCAATTCTTCCCGAATTCAAAACGCTCGCCCCTCGCAACTTCCTGCGCAAAAGTATTCATCTCCAGACTCCTCGCGTCGCAGCCGTTAACTCGAAGTTCGCCCGCCCTGCTTCGTAGCCATAAACAGGATATTCTCATTGCTGCCATGTACCCCGAGATAATAAAGGAGCATTTTTATGGAACCGCTGATCTTTACTTTCCAGTTCATGTGGGGCCAGTCGTTGAAGGGGCGCTGATACACTTTCCCAACCTGATAATAAGGAGTCATCAGAGACGTGATTTTGATTACATCGAAACTCTGAAGATGACCCCATCGGTGAAAATGCCCTCCGCAATGAGGGCAGACCACTAATTGTTCCTTCAAATTCTCGCCGGCGGGGACCGTCCCTGTAATTCGACCGCCTGGGACCAGCACGCGCGCGATCTCCTTCAATGTCTGTTCGGTTTCTTCAGGTGATAGATGCTCGATGACTTCAGAGATAACCACCGAATCGAACGAGTTGTCCGGGAAAGGAATCTTCTGGCAATAGCCTGCCTTTGCTTTCTCACCCATATGAAATCGCCGGCGGAGCATGGCGATTGTAGTATCATTGGGATCCAGAGAGTGGACATCGAGCCCCATGCGCGAAGCTATTTCCTCAAAAATTCCGGTGCCTACCCCGATGTTTAATACCTTCCCTCCGGGTTCAATCTTGTGTGCAAGGCAACGCAATCGTGCGCCACTCTGGTCAAACGGCTCAGGCGCTTCGTTCTGGTAGTAATCCCACATCAATGACTGTTTCATTATTCTTGCTTTCGAAAAGATGTAATGCGAGTCAATATGGTAACGCTGCATTCAAGAGCGAAGTGCAACACATAGGCCCAAGATTTCATTGGGCGTAAGATAATTAAGGCATTTTTTAGGTCTAGTATTCAGCAATGTTTCGACACGTTTGACATGCTGTTTGGTAATTGAAGCAAAATCAGTTTTCTTAGGGAAAAAGCGTCTGATGATGCCGATGGCGTTTTCAATGGAAGCCTTTTCCCAGCTATGAAACGGTTCACAGAAGTAAGATTTTGTTCCAAGCACTTTGTTAGTATACGCATGTTCAACATTTTCACAACCGTTATCGTAAGTTATGGAAAGCATTAGATGGCGTGGGAATCTGCTAAGTCTACGAGTGAGAGCATTTTTGAAGTCACGGGAAGTTTTTGCAGGTAATTTGGCCAAACGGACAAGCCTGCTGGTACGTTCCAAGGCAACTGCTAATGCAGCTTTGCTTTTACGGGATATCAAGGTATCGGCTTCCCAATGGCCTGGTTGATTACGAGTCTCCACTTCCTGGGGACGCTCTTTGATCGAGATACGTTGTGGAATATGGAGTGTTTTGTGGCGGTGGGAATGCGTACGGAGACGACGCCTTTTATGAGCTCTGGTAAGATATGGCACAAGATCATGCTCTTTTCGGGTGCTGCAATCATAAATATACTGATAAATGGCTTCATGGCTTATATGGAGCCCTGGATGATCCAAGGGGAGTCTTCCCGCAATAAGTTCAGGAGACCATTTAAGTTTGATTTTCTTCATAAGATATTGTCGAATAAGAGGGTTCCGAATCCTCTGCCGCTGTACTGAAAGCTGTTTACGCTTTATTGCTCTTTGATGTGCTCTATTGGCCAGATACACATCGTACTTGGAAGATCTGTTTCGTTTGATCTCCCTTGAGACAGTTGCTTTATTACGTCCAATGGCTCTTGCTATGGCAGAAAGACTTTTACCGCTTGCGCGAAGATACGCGATCTTGTCTCTCTCGTCGCTGGAGATATGTTTATATAGTTTATTTTTCATGCTACTTAGGATGCAATATTATCCTAAGTGTTGCACTTCATTATTGAACTGGCG
>JAPLCW010000091.1 GCA_026392015.1 Candidatus Auribacterota bacterium
GTTCATTGCGGGAGCGATCGCGACGTTCCTGTCGCAGGCCTCCGTCATGAATCACCTCGGCCCCCGATCGAACAAGGTCGTCGCCTACGGCGTTGCCTCCGTCTCCGGCTGCGTCCTCGCGGTCTGCTCGTGCAGCGTGCTCCCAATGTTCGCCGGCATCTACACTATGGGGGCGGGACTCGGCCCGGCGTGCGCGTTCCTGTATTCGGGACCGGCGATCAACGTCATGGCGATATTCCTCACGGCGCGCGTCCTCGGCTTTGACATCGGTCTTTGGCGGGCGGGCGGGTCGATTGTCTTCGCCGTAGTCATCGGCCTCCTCATGGCGGGCATATTCCGGAAAGGGGAGACGCGCAGGATGGAGGGATTTGCCCTCGACGAGCATCCCCTCGCGCGCCCCCTCTGGAAGACAGCGCTCTTCTTCCTCTGCCTCGTGCTCTTCCTGGTGTTCTCCGATTGGTCCACCCCCGGCAATTTCACCGTCGTTCTGAACGACGGCCGTGAACTGCGGGGGGCCGTACGGTACGACACGCGCGACATTGTGAACTTTCAGGTAATCAGAAACGGCGAGGCGGGCGAGCAGGTGGAGATCAAGCGGGAGGATATCCGCTCGATCTCGCAGGAGCAAAGTCTCACCGTGAAGATCCACCGCGTCCGCTGGTATCTCGCGGGCGCGATGGGGCTCGCCGTCGCCGCGATGGTCGTATTCTGGTTTACGCGCACGGAGTTCGACGCGTGGATGTCCCAGACATGGAGCTTCGCGAAGATGATCGTCCCGCTCCTCTTCGGGGGCGTATTCGTCACGGGCTTCGTCTCCGCGCTCATCCCGGAAAAGGCGGTGGCGACACTCGTCGGCGACAACGGCTTTGTCTCCAACTTCGTCGCCTCGTTCATCGGGGCGTGCTGGTATTTCGCGACGCTCACGGAGATCCCGATCGTCCAGGCGCTGCAGAAGCTTGGGATGGCGAAGGGGCCCTCTCTGGCCCTCCTGCTCGCCGGGCCTGCGCTCTCCATCCCGAGCATGCTTGTCATACAGAGTATCCTCGGGGTGAAGAAGACGGCGGTGTTCGTATTACTGGTGGTCATGATGTCGACGGTTGTCGGCATGATATTCGGGGCGCTATAGATTCGTGATTCGTGATTCGTGTCCGGCGCGCGTGGTATTTATTGCCATGGACCATGGACTATCGACTATGGACAATTATTGAGGAGGGATCATGAAGATGAAAAAGATATCTGTCATAGGTACGGGATGCGCGTTGTTGGCATTAGTGCTCCTTGGATGCGGCGAGAGTGAGTCTCCGAATAAGGAAAATATTTCCCCTCCCGTCGCCAGGGGGAATATCCCCGCTCTGATCGACCTGGGGCGCACATTCTGCATCCCGTGCAAATTGATGGCGCCGATCCTTGAAGAAATGAAGAAAGAATACGAGGGGCGCCTCTACGTGGAGTTCATCGATGTGGGGGATAATCCGGAAGCCGGCCGGAAATACCGCATCAACATGATTCCAACCCAAATCTTCCTCGATGCCTCCGGAAAAGAGCTCTACCGGCACGTGGGATTCTTTGCAAAAGAGGATATCCTGAAGAAGTGGAAGGAACTCGGGATCGAATTTAAGAAAGGACAGTGAGATGAAAAGACAGGTCGACATTATGATTATCTGCGCAGCATTTTTCCTTATTGCCGCTGTCGGCAAATCGGAGTACAAAGCGGACACAAATGGCGAAACAGTGGAGGCCCAATTCCCAGGGCTGGCATCGGGCGCCCTGACTTTTGCAAAACCCGGAGAATTGCCGGGAGACGTGTTGCTGCGGGCCGATACGATTGAGATTACCTCCGCGGATCTTGAAAAAATAATCGCGAGCAAACCCGGGCTTTCCCGGGAACAAAAGAAAGCAAACGCCTTTTTCTTTCTCGAACAGGAAGCGAAGGACAGACTCCTTCGGCGACTGGCAGGAGGGGCGCCCGATCAGGGGACCGCGAAGGCCGGCGAGAAGAGCGACCGCGAGGCCATCCGCGCCTACCTTGATCGTGTGGCGGGAGCAGTGGATAGTACCGACGACGATGTTACACGGTTCTATAATGAGAACAAGGATACATTCTGCGGGGCGAAGCTGGAGCAGGTAAGGCCACAGGTCCGGCAATACCTGATGCAGGAAAAGAAGCAGGAGGCCGTTTCGGAGCATCTCCGGAATCTGGGCCGGAAGATGAGCATCGTTGTCTCCCGTTCCTGGGTGAAGGAACAGGCCGCGCTCGCCAGGGAAAACCCTGTGGATAAAACTCGTGGGGGAGGAAAGCCCTCGCTCGTGGTATTCAGCGCGGCAAGCTGCTGCGGGCCTGACAAGATGCGCCCGGTTCTGGATGCCCTCAAGAAGACCTGTCCGGAGAAGATGGACATTGTGTACGTCGAGGCGCGGAAAGAAAATATACTGGCCACCCGCTATAATGTTTCTTCAATCCCGACGCAAATCTTCTTTGACGCGGCGGGAAAGGAGATATTGAGACATCGCGGATTCATGTCGCAGGACTCTATCCTCACGGCATGGAAGCAGCGCGGAATTAATTTAGCCGCGGAACAGGCGAAGTAACGCACGGAACTGATTATGGAAAGGTTGTTTACTGTTCTCAGCCACGCGTTGGAGGGTACTCCCCTCATAGCTGTGGCCGCTTCATTTGCATGGGGCGTTCTAAGCATTCTGTTGAGCCCTTGTCACCTCGCGAGCATTCCGCTGATTGTGGGTTTCATAGACGAGCAGGGGCGTATATCAACGCGCCGGGCATTCATTATTGCGCTCCTCTTTGCGTTTGGCATTCTCATAACGATTGCTGTCATAGGGGTGATCACGGCTCTGGTGGGAAGAATGCTCGGCGATGTAGGCGCGTACGGCAACTACCTCGTCGCGGCGATCTTCTTTGTCGTCGGTTTGCATCTGCTGGACATCATTCCCATGCCCTGGTCAGGACCGGGCCGGGTCGGCTTAAAGCAAAAGGGAATATTTGCCGCGTTTATCCTCGGTCTGGTCTTCGGCATTGCGCTGGGGCCGTGCACGTTTGCGTATATGGCGCCGATTCTTGGGATAACCTTTAAACTCGCGAGAACATACGGCGGGTTTCTACTGCTGTTTTATGCGCTTGGTCATTGCTCGGTCATTGTCCTGGCAGGCACATTCACCGAGGTGGTCCAGCATTATTTGAACTGGAACGAACGTTCAAAAGGCGCCGTAATTCTTAAAAAATTCTGCGGCATACTGGTTATTCTGGGCGGATTTTATTTAATCTACACTGCGTCGTAATATGTTGCAGGTAATGGGTTACTTAGGGTTGGTACATTGCTGAATATGTCATTCCTGCCCCCGTTTTCACGAGGGTAAACTCCAGCAGGAATCCAGGTTTCTTACTGGATCCCCGCCTGCCTGCGCGAAGCCGCTTCGGCATAGGCAGGCTTTCGCGGGGATGACAAGTGAAAGGGATGCCACCCACAAGTGACCTCTCACTGATGCAGGGGGAAATCACGTGTCTGTTTTTCCACGATTTGAGAAAATAGGCTCCCTTCCATTTCGTGTGGGTAAATTTCCCTTTCCCCTCCCCCTGTGAATGGGGAGGGTGGGGGTGACTACTGCGGTCACTGGTTTCTGGTCGGTAGTTTCTAAAACCCAAAAACCAGAAACTGAAGTTACCCCCGCTTTAATCCTCCCTCCGCCGCAGGCGGACAAGCCTCAAGCTTGCTCGCGCATGACGAGGGGGGAGGAGATCTAAAAGTACCCACACAAAATGGAAGAGAACCAGAAAATATAAATTTGCGATGAGTGTACAATTGAAGCAAAATCGCCGGAATGCCTGGACCTTGCTGGTCGTTTTTTTATTCCTTTCCGCCTGCATGGCAAGTGGCTGGGTGAAGGAACGGCTGACAGGCGGCATGGCTTCCGCCATGCCGGAGAAGGGCATGGTTGCTGCAACTTATTTTCATGGCACCATCCGCTGCCAGGCGTGTCTCGAAATCGAGAAGCTATCAAAAGCCGCTCTGGAGAGGCAATTCTCATCCGAACTGGCGAGCGGCGCGCTCGTTTGGAAGTCGATCGATTATGATCAACCCCAGAATAATCACTACTTCAAACATTATCAGTTACCCCATCCATCACTGGTAATATCGCGGTTTCAAAACGGTCAGAAAAAAGAGTGGAAGATTCTGGGCAAAACATGGGACCTGGTGGATAAAGATCCTGATGCTTTGATGTCATACGTTCAAGAAGAGGTACTTGCATTATTGGCGCGGGGCGAATAAGCCCCTTCGCGTTTTGCATGATATACGGAGAGGACAGAAAATGGTAGAAATATACAAAGCTGAACCGTCACCGGAATATCCACCGGAGGAGGGATGCTACCTCAGGGGGAACGACTACTCCCCCGTGGCGGTCTGTGTCATCCTCAATCGGAGGAGGGAAGAAACGCCTCCCGACTACGAGATGCTCGTGCGGGTCGCGGTGGAGACCGGGGCTGCCCTCGCGGGGACGCTTCAGACGGAGAATATCGGCCTCGAGAAAATCATCCTCAACATCACGGCGAACCCTAACATCCGCTATCTCGTTCAGCTCGGCCCCGAGTCGCCCGGGCACCTGACGGGGGCGGCGATCGCCGCCCTCATGAAAAACGGCGTGGACGCGCGGAAGAGGATCATCGGGTCCGAATCGCCCACCCCCTATCTCTTCAACATCTCGATGGAGCATATCGAACGGTTCCGGGAGCAGGTAACACTGGTGGACTTTCTCAATGAGGGGTCCGTGGATCTCGTTCGCGGGGCGGTGCAGGCCTGCTACCAGGAGGAGCCCGCGGAGTTCAGGGGATACAGGCTTTTCGATCCGGGAGCCCTCCGGAAACCGCCGCTCTCCGGGAAAATCACCTGGCGCGTAACGCAACCGGAGAAAGAGCCAAAGACGGAAGAGGAACGCATCCAGATGGAGAAGGGGCGGGCGATGGTCGAGTGGGTGAGGAAGAAAATGGAGGAAAAGAAACTCCGGAAGGGAGAGTGACATGAGAAGCGGAGAAGAGACTGCGGATGAAATGCGCATAAGAAAGATTGTGCGGGAGGGGTATGCGAAGGTGGCGAAGGGACAGGGTTTATGTTGCGGTCCTTCGTCTTCGTGCTGTTCGGGCAACACGGCCGAGTCCATAAGCACGCACATCGGTTATTCAAAAGAGGAGCTTAAGGAGGTTCCCGAGGGGGCAAATCTCGGTCTCGGGTGCGGCAATCCGCTCGCCCATGCTTCGCTGAAAAAGGGAGAGATCGTTCTCGATCTTGGTTCGGGCGGCGGATTCGATTGCTTTCTCGCGGCTCGCAGGGTGGGGGAGCGGGGGAAGGTCATCGGCGTAGACATGACTCCGGAGATGATCGAAAAGGCGCGGGAGAACGCGCGAAAAGGGGGATTCGCGAATGTGGAGTTCAGGCTCGGGGAGATCGAGAAGCTCCCTGTCGCCGACGCCTCCGTGGACGTTTTAATATCAAATTGCGTCATAAATCTATCTCCGGACAAGCGGAAGGTATTCAAGGAAGCATTCCGTGTCTTGAAGGATGGGGGAAGGCTCATGGTGTCCGACATCGTACTGCGCAGGGAGCTCCCGGAGGCGATACTGAACTCCGTTTCAGCCTATGTCGGATGCATCTCGGGAGCGGTCCTCAAGGACGAGTATCTCGGCGCCATTGAGACGGCGGGGTTTCGGGAGATCGATATTATCGATGAGCAAAGATTCCCGATAGGCGATATGGCTCATGATGTGACGGCGCAGGCGGTTGTTGATGCGTACGGGACAAGCCCGGAGAAGATACGGGAGTTGGAAGAATCCGTGGTAAGCATCAAGGTCAGAGCCATTAAGACGTCGTAGCTTGGGGACAGCTTACCTATTTAGTTCAGAATGAATAGGGTCCATACAAAATATTATGTCAAGCAATTTAACGTAATAGCCTTTACAGAATATTTTCTATGAACCTGCTTGTAAATCAAAGAGTTAGGTAAGATGTCCCCGTTAGTAAGAAAGGAGGAAAACTGTGCAACAGAGTGCAGGTAAAGAGGTGCGGGGACTTGGTGTTTTTGAGAAATATTTGACCGTATGGGTGATCCTGTGCATCCTTGCGGGGATAGGGCTGGGGCGGATCGCCCCGGGGGTGGCGACGTTCCTGGACGGGCTTGCCATCTACGTGGGTGGCGCGCCGGCGGTGTCGATACCCATCGCCATCTGTCTCTTCTTCATGATGTACCCGATCATGGTGAAGATCGATTTCGCGGAGGTGGTCAGCGCCGGCAGGACACCGAAGCCCGTTGCGCTCACACTGTTCGCAAACTGGGCGATCAAGCCGTTCACCATGTACGCGATCGGGGTCTTTTTCCTAGGCACGCTTTTTATCAAGTTCATCGGGGTCGACGCGGTGGATTACGTGAAGATGCCGCTCGGGCTCAATCTCGATCTCGGGGCGGTGTATGGCGCAGGCAAGGTGGTCATGCATGGCGGGATGAAAATGCTTGAGGTGCCGCTCTGGCGGAGCTATTTCGCCGGCTGCATCCTCCTCGGCATCGCCCCCTGCACGGCGATGGTGCTCGTGTGGGGATACCTCGCCAAGGGGAACGACGGGCACACGCTCGTCATGGTGGCGATCAACTCGCTCTCGATGCTCGTCCTCTACGGCCCCCTTGGCGGCTTCCTCCTCGGCGTCGGCCGCATCCCGGTCCCGTGGCAGGCGCTCGCTCTTTCCATCGCGATCTATGTCGCCCTTCCGCTTGTCGCAGGGTATTATTCGCGAAAATGGATCATCAAAGCGAAGGGGATCGAGTGGTTCAGTGAGAAGTTCCTCCACGTGCTCACCCCGGTCACTATCATCGCCCTCCTCACCACACTTGTCCTCCTCTTTTCATTCAAAGGAGAGATCATCACATCGAAACCCCTCACCATCCTATGGCTTGCGATCCCTCTATTCCTCCAGACGATGCTGATATTCTGGATTACTTACGGATTCGCGAAAGTCCTCCGGCTCACCTACGAGGACGCGGCGCCGAGCGCCATGATCGGCGCTTCGAACCATTTCGAGGTCGCCATCGCGACCGCGACACTTCTTTTCGGTCTCTCCTCGGGAGCGGCCCTTGCCACCGTCGTGGGGGTCCTCATCGAGGTGCCCACAATGTTGTGGCTTGTGTGGATCTGCAAGAAGACGGCGCACTGGTTCCGGAGAGAAGTGCGGGCATGAAGAGGGTCCTGTTCGTCTGCGTGGAGAATTCCTGCCGTAGTCAGATTGCGGAGGGATTCGCGCGGGAACTAGGGAAAGGCTCTGTCGAGGCGTACATCGCGGGCTCAAGACCACCGGGGAAAGTCGATCCCCGGTCTGTTACATTCATGAGGGAGAAGGGCATCGACATTTCGGGACAGAGGTCCAAGGGATTCAACGACCTGGCCATCACCGAATTCGATTATGCGGTGTCGATGGGATGCCAGGATATCTGCCCCTATGTGCCGGGCGCACGACATATCGCATGGGATATCCGCGATCCAAATGGATTGACCGACGAGGAGTTCCGCGCGATTCGAGATGAGATCGGGGAGAAGGTTGCCGCACTTATTACCGACATTGGAGGGGACTGACGGAACTCCAATTCTGTTATTGTATAAGTGAAGGAGTGAGTGGACGCGATGATAAACATTATCTTGTCCGAAGAGGAGATTGCGCGCCTCCACGCCATCGTCATTGATCGTGACGAGAAGGAGGCGCTCGTTTTCCTGCGGGATGTGATCTATTCCGGGTTGATTCGCAGCAAGAACGCGGGGATGAAAGGCGCCCTGGATGGCGGCAAGGGCAGCACACTGTGACAGAGAGTCAATCAGGATCTTAGGTCCTAGATAATGTCCCCGGGCGTGTCCAGTCAGAATATCCTGCCTGCGAAAGCATCGGTTGCCACCACAGTGGCTCAGCGCATATTTACATATATCCTTGGATGGTAGGCATCGTCTAGAATATGAGAAAGGATTCATATGCGCGGCTGCATATCACCCCCTCCCCCTTCACGGTCCGCTGCAAGCGCTGCGGACATCACTATAAGGAAACAGCATATACGGTAGAATGCCGCTCCTGTAAAAGCACAGACCCGGACATAGACAAAGGGCTCGAATTCTGTATTGACTCCCTCGAAATCTAATAACAGCAAAGGAGACTTATTATGGATATAACCTCACACGGTATCATTTACATGCTTGATCTTCTGGGTATCGCCAGCTTTGCATTTTCGGGCGCCCTGCGGGCGATCCGCCGGCGGCCCGACCTGGTGGGCATCACAATTCTTGCCGGGGCCACCGCCATCGGCGGCGGGATGATCCGCGATGCGCTCCTGGGCGGCGGCGCGGGTATGCTGCGCGACTGGCGCTATCCCGCCGTTATACTGGCGAGCGCGCTGGTCACCGCCATCTTTCCCAAGAAGCTGACTGAGAGGGAGACTTATTTCAAATACTTTGATGCCATCGGCCTCGGCATATTTTCCGCCATCGGGGCGACAATAGCATTGCGGAGCGGCCTCGGTTTCCTATGGGCGATGTTTGTCGCCGGTATAACCGGCGCCGGCGGCGGGGTGGTCCGTGATGTGCTGCTGAACGAGATGCCGCTCGTGCTCTATAAGGAGGTATACATTACCGCCGTAGCCATAGGTGCGGCTGCTTTGTGGATCGGGAGACAATTCGTGGGGTTGGGCGAACTCACCGCCTTCTTTCTTGGAATGACCATAACAATTACAATTCGAGTTGTGGCAATCTATCGTTCATGGTCACTGCCGAGGGTGGGTCTGGCTGCGAGGGACAATAATTGCAATCGTCCATTATCCGGAGAATAGACTTTTAATGAAGAGGAATATGAATAAATCATATCTTGTCACAGGCGGGGTTGGTTCTCTGGGGATCAACCTTATCGGGCATCTTCTGGTAATAGGTTAGCGTGTAACCTCTTTTGATATCGTGGAATTCAATTACTCGGACGTTAAAAATAATGTCACTATAATCAACGGCGATGTGTGCGATAAAGCAGCAGTAGCGGCCGCCATGGAGGGGATCGACGTAGTAGTTCATGGAGCCGCTGCCCTCCCCAAAACACTAAGGTCAATAATTGGAATAAAAACGTGAAGTGTCTCTCCGGGGTGGATAATCTATTAAGTTGGTATATCCAGAATATGTTGCCAACCAGTCTGCGTTGATAATAATTGACAGCGTATTTGTTATGCACCTGACTGCATTGTAGGGTGCTCGCTATAATGTCTACAGGCGTATGCCGCTATTTTCGTTAATGCGGCTAATGAACTTAATCCCCGCGCTACCGAGAGACCTAAATAAAAAATGGAAGTAATTGCTCATCGATACATAGGAATGTTTCCATCTTGTAAGATTCTGTGCTTTCTTCCAATGTTTAGAGAAATTTTTCCCGCTAACACTCGTCAGCTAAGATCTGTCCGCGCTCATGCCGCCGACTCGCGACGTGATACCAAGAGCATGGGAATTCGAACCATATCGGTACTACCGTTGGATAGTTTATCTGGTCATATCGAAGCCATTCCCCCTATGCTTCACGGGCCAGGGATGTCGCGCTGAAGAGTAAATTTGACAAAATAGTTTATTATTTACTCACAATGTCAAGGATAAAGATTTGACCCCCAAACCTGTTGTCACTCTGCTACAGGCGTAATTTCTTTATTGATAGCGGGAGGCCTTATAAGGGTTAGGCTGAATATTCAATCAAATTACAAGTAATTTATTTTCTATTTCTTCTCTCATCGAAATAATGTTCAACTCCTGATCATATTCAATATTGAACATAAAGTTTTTATTATCAACTAGATATTTATATATGTGCCAATCAGTTTTCGGTGCGGGAATTCCAAATAATTTTGAAAATCCAATCCATTCAAGTGTACCTTCTTTGCAAGCAGGGGGATCAATATGCTCAATCTCGGCAAGATACACAAAACAGATCCAGTTATAATTAGTTGGTGAACTTTCAACCATTACGCCACAATATTTTGGATTTGTGATACGGATTCCAGTTTCTTCAAGTGTCTCTCTAATAGCTGAATGTATCGGATTCTCATAGGGATCGATTTTTCCACCAACCGGTGTATATTTACCTTTATTGGGTTCCTTTTTACGCTTCAACAGTAAGAAGCGATCACCTGACTTCAAAATACACAAAACTGCTGGTTGTTTGTGTCCATTCGATACATACATATTTCAAACCATTTTTAGCCTAACGTCCACACTATCCCCTGAGCAGTCCGCAGCGGGTTGCGAACAGGGAGCAGTGTGTTGTTGGGCCATCATCCATTTTTGCCAAACCACAGTTACTGATAGGAATTTTAATTTCACGGTCCGGATCGGATGGAGGGAATAACCGTTTCGTATTGTACGGAGACACGTTTACCGAGTTTTATCGCGTCGAATTCAAGCGACGCAGAGAGTCCCGTGAAGCGTGGGCCGTGTAGTATCCAGTCATAGATCAGTCCAGGCTCTCCGTCATAGGCCACGGACCACCTGCCACCGTGTCTATCGATATAAACATAGGCCACCAATTGGCCATATTCTGATAATGTAGCAATTTCCGGGACTCCTCCTTCACAAACAGGATAGGCATAGTGTTGGCTATCCATGCTGAATCGAATCCACCCAACATCTTCATACCATGGACTTGCCTTTCCGTTCACAACAGCACAGCGGCGCAAACTCACTTTAGTGCCATAGCCCTTGAGATAAAATTGACTTATAATGTACGCAAATTGTTTCCCGTCAGGACTGAATATCATCTCGTCCACACTCACCTGCTGAGCGTCTTGGGCACTAATTGGAATTGGCAGGTTATCCAACATTATTTCCATATTTCGGCCGTTGCTTTGGGCAAAGGCAATTCGTCCTCCGTCCGATGATGCCGCCATGAGTATGATGTTAGAGTCATATGGTTGTAATTGTTGCGAACCCTTCACGAGATCATGACTGACTATAAACTTCCCTTCAGCGGAAGTGGCGGTATAGATCAATCGGCCACTATCATCCGAGAAGAATATTATATCAACGGAGTCCCATGCTTGACTGCGTTTGCCGTCGAGCATGACAAAGTAGTTCATAGAGCCGGTCCATTTGGAACGCAGCTCTTTGAGAATACATGCCACGTGTTCACCGTCCGGACTTAGACGTAGTTTTTCCATTTGCCCAACGGACAATGGGCTTCGCTGATTACCAACAACCAGACCCCATCTAGTTTCTACAAAGAAGCCCGGATTGGTTGCATAAATATAGGCAACTTTACCGTTGTCACTGAGGGCCATCTCCACCAGGATTTCCGAAAGCACCTGGCGATTCTTGTCCATGACCAAATATGAGGGCCCCGTCAATTTGTGGGTTATGAACGCAATATGTTCGCCGTTCGGGCTCAAGGTCAAGGTGTTCGAAAATTTCAGCATCAAATCGGAACTTGGATGAATCTTTCCGTCAAGCAACACACCGCGGCCCTTTTCACTGCGCCGCAATAGAACCGCCTCGTGTGCCCTGTTTGCCGTGTAAACGATTTCCTGCATGTTGTGGAAAGACGAGTCCGGCAATGGGATCTCGGTCTCACGCATCCGGATGCCCAATGAGCTCTCGATGGCGGCAATTCGCTTTTCTTCTATCCCCCGCAGACGCATCTGAATGTCTGAAGAAAAGGCGCCCTGCGGGTGTCGCGATAAGAAGTCATAATAGGACTTCATCGAATCATCGGTAATTGCCTGCTCATACTGGGTTTGTATCGTTGCGCAACCACTCAACAGGGCAACAGCACACCAGACGGCAATCCCGCTAGCATTCACTGCGTGCTTGAATTTCCGGAGGGACAGGCCTTGACCGGACGGTGCGCCTCTTGAATGGGACTTGCGAGTGTTGCTGCCGTATCGGTCTTCGCGGCAGTTGATGCGCTGTTCAATATCGGCCGGTTTCATTTCGCCGCAATCACTGCATTTCCATTCCGCTTCCATTTTCTGCTCCTCATTTATGTGGCGCCCAACGGTACGGTTCAGGCCGTGGTTCGAACTCCTCTTGTTTACTCTTCCGTCAGACCTTCTTGCCGACATACAGCTTGGCAGACCCAAGAAGGAGTAACAGTGGTATGATTAACGCTGTCGGACTCTCCGGCGGCGCTCCATGAAAAGACATCCAGAAACCGCCCACCGCGGCTCCACCCATAAAAAACAGCACGTTGGCCCAAACGACATGTCTCTTTACGCGACTCTCCATCCACTTCCATATCTTCGTCTCAGGATTCATCAGATGATGCAGAGCTGATACGAGGAAAGGAAGGAAGATAATCAGATACGGAAGAATCATCATCCTCCAAAAATCCAGGAGGAAAGTCTGACGATCGGCAGCGGCCGGAGGCAGGTCTTGCGGAACTGCCCGCAGACGCGAAAGACCGAGGGCCCAAAGCGGCATGGTGGCAACAACGGCGTAGATCGCGAGGAATACCCAACCACGCCCGCGCCTCCGAATAAAGAGTTTCTGATTCTGCTTTTTCTGGCTCGTGGTTTCGTCAGTTTGTTGGTTCATTTCTCCCTCTCCTTTCGTGTTCGAACGTCCGCTCACCCCCTTGGTTCGCCTTGATCGTGTCCAATTTTCTGTGAACTTCCCGCATTGTTTCCCGGAAAAGAATGACCATTGTGAGGATGAACAGAACCACAGCCGCGACCACAGCCGCGCGTAGTATTGCGTATCGTTTCAGCGACTTCTGATGTTGAACGACGGCGGATTCGCCCCCGTTGGTTTCCAGGAATGCGGAGAGAAACTGTTGGTTGACACCGAGAAGGTGAATACTGGTGATGCGATCGTCTTTCACCGACAGTCGGATGGGGACGATCCTCTGCTTCTTCCTGAGGAATAGGTCAATGCTTGCTACCACGCCCGCAAGAAACCCTCCAAATGGTACCCAACAGAAGATCGCAAGGTACGCTCCAAAGAGCGGGACCTTCATACACGCGTTCAGACCTCCTTTGAAGAAGGCTAGCGACATTGGATAACGCTTGGAGAACTGCGTCCATCCGTTTTGTGAGAACGGCAAGCCGAGTTCGGTCTTTCCGACATGCCAAGGGCTCCCTGTAAAACCTCTGAGCACGTGCAGTTCGGCGGCAGGCTCTCCGGTCATGACGCATACCCCTGGAATCTCGATTCCCTCTTTCTTCTTAAAGCGCAGTCTCACCGAGTTTCGCGGCGGTATGCTTACGAATGCAAGAGACCCGAAGATAACCAAGATGAGACCAAGAAATATCAGACCTTCCATGAGCACACTCCCTTCTTCTTTTCAGGCGAACGACGGAATTGAACGGTACCCGCAGACGGCGCGGGGAGGAGCGAGCGCATGAGCGTTCGCGCATTCGCGCCGGCAAGGCGATAGTCCCGCCCTGCGGGAGCGTCCGCTCGAATGACTTGTTTGCGCCGCCAGGCGCGGCAAGTCATGTGAGCTTGCTCAATTTCATCGTTTGCGCCGCATTAGCGGCGCGAACATTTCTTTTTATCTTTATTATACAAAAATGCATTTTATCCAATAGTGCTGCAAGAAGCGAGCGCAGATAGCGCAATTTTTACTAGAACCTCAGGAAATAATCAGTGTAACAATACTAATGGATGAATATGCGGAATAAATGTAAGGGAGGGTATTTGTTATGATCGCTGCTTTCAATGGATTTCTCGCCCGGACGGGGCACGACAGGGTGATAAATCCCCCCTAACCCCCCAAGACTGACCCCTTATCCCCGAGTGTAATGGGTAACTTATGGGTGGTACATTGCTGAATATGTCATTCCTGCCCCCGTTTTCACGAGGGTAAACTCCAGCAGGAATCCAGGTTTTATACTGGATCCCCGCCTGCCTGCGCGAAGCCGCTTCGGCATAGGCAGGCTTTCGCGGGGAGCCTCTAATCCTGTTTTTTGCCATGTTGAATAAGCCACGAAAATATTTTTCTTCCCACTGCATTATTTATTGCATTATAATGAATAGGTGGTATACTATTCATACTATGAAAAGCTTAAGAAGTAGGTCCTTCTATATCAGGAGACGCGAAGTGTTGCTGAAGCGTTTGCGGCGGATTGACCTCTTTATCAGCGGAAGCATGGTGGTGGTATCCAGAAGATGCGGCAATCC